>DASXRH010000311.1:0-1502 GCA_036506715.1 Acidimicrobiales bacterium | reverse complement strand
CCCGACGGGACGTCGACGGCCAATACGGGGGCACCGTCCGGGTCGGGCGCCTCGTACTCGCCCCGGAAGCCGGTGCCGTAGGCGGCGTCGATCACCAGGTCCGCCGGGGGCAGCCGCCCGGGCGCCTCGACGGCGGGGATGACGGTCACGCGCACCCCCCGCCGCCGGAGCCGCTCGGCCGCGGCCCGCCCGTCGTTCCCGTTGTTGCCCTTGCCGGCCACGACCACGACCCGGCGCCCGTACGCCCCACCCAGCAGCCCCAGCGCCCGCCGGGCCACCGCCGCCCCCGCCCGCCCGATCAGCACGTCGGTGGGCTCGGACGCGCCGGCATCGACGGCCGCCATCTCGTCGGGGGTGAGGACGGGCAACATGATCCGTCGAGGCTAGGCGCAAGCACGTCACCCGGTGACCTCTGTATGGCGGCCGGTGCAGCGTTTCAGTATGTTTGATGTCACGTGAACCCTTGTGGACGACATGTGCATCCGATGGTACGTTCCGTCACGTCCAGGGGGTTCGAATATGCGGAAAGTATCCGTCAATGGCTGTCTGGCAGCCGCGTTGTGCGTCCACCGGCGAGACCCGCGTGCAGGCCGTCGTCTGCTACCACGCGCTGCGGAAGTGCGATCCGTGAGCCGGCCGCGAGGTCAGGTCTCGCGGCCCGGGCCCAGGGCGATGACCATGGCTTCCGCCATCGTCTTCGTGTGGGTGAGGCTGATCCGCCAGGCGGTCACGCCCCGCTCCTGGGCCAGGATCTGGGCGCCGGCGTGGAGGCGCAGGGTCGGCGCGCCCGACTCGGCCCGCACCACCTCGACGTCCCGCAGCGGGCAGGCACCCAGGCCGGCACCCAGGGCCTTCAGCGTCGCCTCCTTGGCCGCGAACCTCGCGGCCAGGCACTCCGACGGGTCCCGGCGCCGCAGGCACAGCGCCTGCTCGGCCTCGGTGAACACCCGGTCCCGGAACCCCGGGGTCCTCGCGAGGGTCCGGCGCATGCGGTCGACCTCGCACAGGTCCACGCCGACGCCCACGACCTGGCCCGACGCCGATCCCGATGCCGAGGCCACCGCTCCCCCGCCCGCCGCCTCAGCCCGTGCGCCAGCGGTCGGCAAGCTGGTTGATGGGCTCGGTCAGCAGCACGTCGACCGGGATGTCGGCCAACAGGTCCTCCCGGAACGTCGGCTCGGTCTCCTGGACGGCGTCCCGCAGCACGGCGTACCGGTTGCGGTACCCCTGGAGGACGCCCCGGGCGGTGGCCACCGGCAACCGGTCGGCGAACCGCACGTGCAGCAGCGTGATGCCCGTGGCCTCGCCGTCCTTGGTCTCGGGGACGATGACGATCGGCCGGCCGTCGCGCCGGCCCCGGGCCACCAGGACCTCGCGCTCGCTGGCGACCCGGTGCTTCGTGCCCCGCAGCTCGGGCGACCGCTCGGTGCGGCTGGGCAGATCGCGGGCGATGCCGCCCCGGTCGACAACCCCGATCGTGGCCGAGCCCTCGGGGTCGACCC
>DASXRH010000310.1:0-6933 GCA_036506715.1 Acidimicrobiales bacterium | reverse complement strand
GATCCGGTCGCCGTCGACCACCGTGACCTCCTCGGGGAACGTCCAGTCCTCCAGGCCCCGCATGCTCTCCTCGAAGAAGGCGGCGATCGCCTCCCGGCCCTCGGTCCGACCCCATGCAGGGTCGACGAACACGGCGTCCTCGGTGAAGAACGCGTCGGCCAGCTCGCGCCACGTCAGCTCACCCTTCTCGACCCGGCCCCGCTCGTGCACGTAGCGGGCGTAGGCGGCCCGCGCCTCCTCGGTCAGCTCGGCGTCGGCGGCCATGGTCCCCTCCCGGTCGATGCTTGCCTTTGACAATGAACTCCGCCGAGTGTGCCAGCCCGGCCATGCTCTCGCCATGACCGAGCGCCTGGTGCCGGTGCTGGGCGGCGCCCTGGCCGTCGACGACCCCGGCGGCGCCGGGCGCCCGTTCCTGTGGGCCCACGGGCTGACGTCGTCGCGGGCGGCCGAGGACGACGCCGGCCTGTTCGCCTTCGCCGACCTGCCCGGCGTGCGCACCGTCCGCTACGACGCCCGGGGCCACGGCGCCTCGCCCGGTCCGCCCGACGAGGCGGCCTACCGGTGGCCGGTGCTGGCCACCGACCTGCTGGCCCTGCTCGACGCCCTCGACCTCGACCGCGCCGCGGTGGGTGGCGCGTCGATGGGCTGCGCCAGCGCGCTGCTGGCCACTCTGGCCGCCCCCGAGAGGGTCGACCGCCTGGTGCTGGTCATCCCGCCCACGGCGTGGGAGACCCGGGCCGCGCAGGCCGAGTGGTACCGGGCCGACGCCGATCTCGCCGCCGAGGTCGGGCCCCGCCGGCTGGCCGAGATGATGGCCGACCGGCCGCCGCTGGCCGTCCACGGCGCCGAGGGCGAGCGCCTGCGGCTGGCCGCCGCCGCCCGGATGGCCGCCATGGACGGCGCGCTGTTCCCCCACGTCCTCCGGGGCGCGGCCGGGTCCGACCTGCCCGACCCGGTCACCCTCGCGGCCATCGACCAGCCGGCCCTCGTGCTGGCGTGGGCCGGCGATCCCGGCCACCCGGCGTCGACCGCCGAGCGGCTGGGCGAGGCGCTGCCGGCCGCCGAGGTCCACGTGGCCGAGGACCTCACGGCCATCCGCACCTGGCCCGACCGGGTGCGCGACTTCCTCGTGGCCTGACCGCCCGCCTCGGTGTTACATTCCGTAGCACCACCGGGGCCCACGAGGGGGAGGTCGCCCGATGCCGTACGCCGAGGGCCGCACCTACTACGACGCCGACAGCCACATCATGGAGCTGCCCGACTGGCTGGGCGGCTACGTGGCCGACGACATGCGCGACCGCATCGGCCCGCTCCGGCTGGGCGCCGCCGGCCGGCTGGCCGAGCACGCCGTCGCCCAGGCGGCCGAGCGCGCCCTCGACGACGCCGCCCGGTCCCAGCTGGAGGAGCACCTGCTCGACGCCAAGGGCTGGGGCGCGCTGGGCGCCTTCGACCCCGACGAGCGCAGCCGGGCCCTCGACCTGCTGGGCTTCGACCGCCAGCTGGTCTTCCCCACGTTCGCCTCGTCCCAGTTCCTCGGGTCCGACGACCCCGACGTGCGGGCCGCCGGCAACCGGGCGCTCAACCGCGGCATCGTCGACTTCTGCGCCCGCGACGAGCGGCTGCTCCCGGTGGCGTTCGTGCCCCTGGGCGAGCCGGGCCGGGCGGCGGCCGAGACGGCGGCCTGCCTGGCCGACGGGGCGGCCGCGGTGCAGGTCAGCCACGACGCCCCCCGCCGGGTGTCGCACACCCACCCCGACTACGACGGGGTGTGGGGCGCGCTGGCCGAGGCCGGTGTGCCCTTCGTGCTCCACGTGGGCGGCGCCCGGCTCCACGTGCCCCCGTCGCTGCACGAGAACGGGCTGGCGCCGGTCAGCGACTTCCTCGGCGGCGGCGAGAACATCCGCTCCAAGGACTACATCGCCCTCAGCCACGGCCCCGAGCTGTTCCTGGCCTGCATGGCCATGGACGGCGTCTTCGACCGCTTCCCCCGCCTCCACGGCGCCGCCATCGAGCTCGGGGCCGCCTGGGTGCCGGCCCTGCTGACCAAGCTCGACATGGCCACCCGCAACTTCCGCCGGTCCGAGCCCCAGCTCACAGCCATGGAGCTGACGCCCCGCGAGTACATCCGCCGCCAGGTGTGGTTCACGCCCTTCCCGGGCGAGCCGGTGGGCCACCTCATCGACGAGTGCGGCGAGGACCTGTTCATGTTCTCCTCCGACTACCCCCACCCCGAGGGCACCCGCGATCCGCTGGGGCGCTTCGAGGCGACGCTCGCTGGCGCGTCCGACGCGGCGCTCGACCGGTTCTACGCCGGCAACTTCGCCGCGATGATGCGCCTCGCCCCGTCCGTGACCTGACCCGACCCCGGCGAGTCGGGCCGGTCACGGGCGACGCATCGCCCCGCCGGTCTCGAAGCCGTTCCACAGGACGCCGGTCAGCCGGTCGGCCAGGTCCTCGGGCGTGCCCGTCGGCTCCTCGACCCAGCGGCTGGCCGCCGCCTCGAGCCCGCCGACGAACAGGTCGGCACCGGCCAGCGCGGTGGCCGGGTCCCACCCCGCCTCGCGGAGGTGGCGGGCGGTGCTGTCGGCGATCATGCGGGAGAAGCCGCTGCCGTGGGTGGCCGCCCGGGGCCGGTCGGGCGGCGACTGGTGCACCAGGAAGCGGTAGACGTCGGGCTCCTCGGCGATGAAGCCCAGGTAGGCAGAGATCTGGCGCCGCAGCAGGACGCGCCCCGGCAGCCGGTCGGCGCGCGACAGCCGCAGCCGGCCCAGCAGCTCCTGGCAGAAGTGGTCGGCCACCGCCGCGTACAGCCCGCTGGCGTCGCCGAAGTGGCGGTAGAGGATGGGCCGGCTGATGCCGGCCTCGGCCGCGATGTCCTCCATGGCCACCCGGCCATGCCCCCGGCGGATGACGCGCAGCGCCGCCTCCAGCAGCTCGGCCTGCCGGGCCTGCCGGCGGGGCGACGGCGGCGGGCCCGGCGCCGGCGGCGGCCCGGTCTTGGCGTGGGCCATGGGCAGGACCCTACCCGGCGCTCAGGCGGCGGCCCGTTCCAGGATGTGGACGCCGCAGGCGGAGCCGAGGCCGATGACGTGGGCCAGCCCGACGGTGGCGCCCTCGATCTGGCGGTCGCCAGCCTCGCCACGGAGGTGGTGGCACACCTCCCAGATGTTGGCGATGCCGGTGGCGGCGATGGGGTGGCCCTTGGACTGCAGGCCGCCCGACACGTTGACCGGGGTGGTGCCGTCACGCCACGGGGCACCCGACTCGAAGAAGTCGACGGCCCCGCCGGGCTCGCAGAGCATGAGGTTGTCGTAGTGGACCAGCTCGGCGGTGGCGAAGCAGTCGTGCAACTCGACCAGATCGAGATCGTCGGGACCCACGCCCGCCTGCTCGTAGGCCTGGCGGGCGGCGTTGCGGGTCAGGGTGTTGACATCGGGCAGGACCTGGCAGGCCTCCTGCCACGGGTCGGTGGTCAGCACCGAGGCCGACACCTTGACCGCCCGCCGCCGCTGGTCGGGATCCAGGGCCCGCAGCCGCTCCCCCGACACCACCACGGCGGCCGCGGCGCCGTCGCAGTTGGCCGAGCACATGGGCCGGGTGTTGGGGTAGGCGATCATGACGTCGCCCATGATCTGCTCGAGGGTCATCTTCTTCGTGTAGGCGGCCAACGGGTTGAGTGTGGAGTGGGCGTGGTTCTTCTCGCTGATCCGGGCGAACAGCTCGAAGCTGGTCCCCCCGTAGCGGTGCCCGTACTCCATGCCGATCTGGGCGAACACCCCCGGCATGGTCTCGGTGCCGATCCGCCCGTCGACCGCGGCCACCGCCCCGTACCGCCCCTTTGGGGTCCACGTGTCGGTGTCGGCCGCCCGGTTCGCGCCCGCCAACAACCCCGCGCCGGCCAGCTTCTCGACCCCCACGGCCAGGCCCATGTCGGCCTCCCCCGCCTTGACCGCCATGATGGCGGTACGCAGGGCGGTGGCGCCGGTGGCGCAGGCGTTGGCCACGTTGTAGACGGGGATGCCGGTCTGGCCCACCTGCTTCTGGATCTGCTGGCCGATGCCCGCGGCCCCGCCCATCAGGTTGCCGGCGGCCAGCACCCCCATGTCGGCCATGGTGACCCCCCCATCGGCCAGGGCGGCCATGGCCGCCTCGGCGGCCAGGTCGACCGTGTCCTGGTCGGGGTGCTTGCCGAAGCGGGTCATGTGGATCCCGAGGATCCAGACGTCATCAGCCATGGGTGGCCTCCTGCGGGGTGAACCCGAAGCCGATCGCCTCGGTACCGGCGCCGTCGACGCCGATCGGGAACGTGGTCAGCGCCACCTTCATGCCCAGCTGCACGTTGTCGGGGGTGGGCTCGACGCCCACGACGTTGCCTCGCACGCTGGTGCCGTCGCAGTCGACGACGGCGGCCACGAACGGCACGGGGATGCCCGGCGCCGCCATGCTCACGATCGTGAACGCCCGCACCTCGCCCTCGGTGGGAACCGCCACGGTGCGGAACCCGGTGGCGCCGCAGGCGGCACAGGCATTGCGACGATCGAAGAACCGGGCACCGCAGGCGGTGCACTCCTGTGCCACCAGATGCGGATCCTCTCCCAACACCAGGTAGTCGACGAGCGGGATCTGCTCGGCCACGTCCCCTCCCCTTCCCCGGCCGGTGCCGGTTCCCTGCCCGCAACCTACTGGGCGCGCGCAAACATCCGGCAGTCCGCCGGCTGGGGCGGCACACTGGTGAGGTGCGCCCGCTCGCCGTCCACCACGTGTCCGTCAACGTCGACGACGTGCCCGCCGCGCTGACCTTCTACACCGACGTGCTCGGGCTGGAGCCCCGGTCCGACCGGCCCGACTTCGGCTTCGGGGGCGCCTGGCTCGACGCCGGCGGCCAGCAGGTCCACCTGGTCGAGGGCAGCCCGCCGCCCGGCCGGGGCCAGCACTTCGCCCTGCTGGTCGACGACCTCGACGCCACCGTGGCCGAGCTGCGGGGCCGGGGCGTCGAGGTGAGCGATCCCAGTCCCGTGGGGCCCAGCCGCCAGGCCTTCCTCGCCGATCCGGCAGGCAACCTGGTCGAGCTGCACCAGACCGTGGGGTGACCTTCACCCCCGGACAGGTCGACGAGTTCGTCGAGCGCGGCGCCGTGCGGCTGGAGGAGGCCTTCCCCCGGTCCCTGGCGTTGCGCTGCCAGCAGCGGCTGTGGGACCACTTGGCGCCCATGGTGCCCGACGACCCGGCCACGTGGGACCGACCGGTGGCCCGCCTGCCGTCGCAGGAGACGGCCCCGTTCCGGGAGGCCGTGGCCTCCCGGCGGTGGGCTGCCGCCATCGCCCAGCTGGCCGGCCCCGCGGCGGTGGCCCACCCGCACCTGGCAGGCTCCGTCGCCGTCCGCTTCCCGGTGGCCGGCGACCCCGGCGACGACGGCTGGCACATCGACACCAGCTTTCGCGTCGACGGCGACGACGACTGGTGGGTCAACCACCGGTCCCGGGGGCGGGCGCTGCTCATGCTCGTGCTGTTCTCGGAGGTGGGCGAGGACGACGCCCCGACCCGGATGCGGGTCGGGTCCCACCGCGACGTGGCCCGGGGCCTCGTGCCCCACGGCGACGCCGGCCTGCCGTCGGCCGCCACCCTCCCGCTGGTGGCGGCCACCGCCGACCGCCCGGTCGCGCTGGCCACCGGCGGCCCGGGCGACGTCGTGCTGTGCCACCCGTTCCTGGTCCACGCCGCCCAGGCCCACCGGGGCACGGCGCCCCGTTTCCTGGCCCAGCCCGGCGTGCTGCTCGACGGGGGCTACCCACCGGGCGACCCCTGCCCGGTCGCTCGGGCACTGCCCTAGGGCGTACGCGGATCGCTGTGTTCCCGCTCCCGGGCCGCGCGGGCCACCGCCTCCGTATCCGCTCGGCCTCTCAGCCGTCCCGCTGGGCCCGGGCCCGGCGCTTGCCCTCGTGCATGGCCTGCACCCGGGCGACGGGGATGGCGTGGCCCTCCGCCACCAGGTCCGCGCCGAGCCGCTGCGGGGACGGCATGACCGCCGCCCACCAATCGCCGTCGGCTAGGCGGTCCAGGGCGTTGTGCACGGTGAAGTCGGTTGGGTGGACGTGGTCGAGCTCGTCCCACGCCACCGGGAACGAGACGGGCACGCCGGGCCTCACCCGGGGGCTGTAGGCGGCGATCACGGTGGCCCCGCCGACCCGGGTCGAGTCGACGAACACCTTGCCGCCCCGGTCGGCCTTGACGAACGCCGTGGTGGCCACGGCGGGGTCGAGGGCGGCGGCCCGGGCGGCGATGGCCCGGGTGGCGGCGGCCGCGTCCTCGGGCGTCGCGTGGGCGGTGATCGGCACGAACACGTGCACGCCCTTGGCCCCGCTGGTCTTGACCGCGCCGGCCAGCCCGAGGTCGTCGAGCACCCGGTGGACCTGGTGGGCGACCTGCACCACGAGCCCGAAGTCCTCGCCCTCGGGCGGGTCGAGGTCGAGCACCAGGTGGGTGACCCGGTCGGGGCGGGCGACCCGGACCAGTGCCGGGTGGTACTCGACGGCCCGCTGGTTGGCGAACCACAGCAGCGTGCGCCGGTCGTTGCACAGTGCGTACGACACCTGCCGCTGCGACGCCTCGGCCCACAACGACACGGTCGCCACCCACGACGGCGTGTACTTCGGCACGTTCTTCTGCATGAACGGCGCCTGGCCGGCATGAACCCGGATCACCGACAACGGCCGGTTGTGCAGGACGGGGATGATGCGTTCGTGGACGGCGTCGAGGTAGTCGACGAGGTCCCGTTTGGTGGCGCCGGCTCCGTCGAACAGCGGCTGGTCGAGATTGGTGAACGAGACTCCGCCCCGTTCGTCGTCGCCCGTCACCGCACCATCTTCACCCGCCGCTAGGGCCTCTTCGGCGGCTTGGGGATGTACCGGTTGGGGTTAGGCGGATAGAAGCGGA
>DASXRH010000309.1:0-3505 GCA_036506715.1 Acidimicrobiales bacterium | reverse complement strand
CCGGGACGCCGGTACCCTCGGCCCCAGCGATGAAGATCCTCGACACCCGCGCCCAGTTGGCGGCCGACGATTCGCTCGTGGGACGCGAGCTGTGCACGGCCTGGACCGCCGAGGTCGACAAGTGGCTCACCGAGCTGCTGACGGTGGCCGTCGAGGGCAGCGACCCCCGAGGCGTCGCCCTGGTGGCCGTAGGCGGCTACGGCCGGGCCGAGCTGTCGCTCCAGTCCGACATCGACGTGCTGCTGCTGCACAGCCGGCGGTCCGACATCGGCGAGCTCGCCGACCGGCTCTGGTACCCGATCTGGGACTCCCGCATGAAGCTGGGCCACGCCGTGCGCACGGTGAAGGAGGCGCTGGCCCTGGCGGCCGACGACCTCGAGACCGCCTCCGGGCTGCTCCAGGTGCGCCACCTGGCCGGCGATGCCGGCCTCAGCGTCGAGCTGGCCACCAAGGCCGAGTTGCAGTGGCGCAAGCGGTCGAAGAAGTGGCTGTCGGCCATGGCCACGCGGGTGCGCGAGCGCCACGCCCAGGCCGGCGAGGTGGCCTTCCTGCTCGAACCCGACCTCAAGGAGGGCCGAGGCGGGCTGCGAGACGTCCACGCCCTCGGCTGGGCCCAGGCCGCGCGCTCGATCCTCTGGGACGACGACCAGCCCGGCCTCGACGACGCCTACGGCACGCTGCTGGCCGTGCGGGTCGAGCTGCACCGGCGGACCGGGCGGCCCGGCGACCGGCTGCTGCTCCAGGAGCAGGACGCCGTGGCCGAGGCGCTCGGCCACCCCGACGCCGACGCCCTCATGCGGTCCGTGGCCCATGCCGCCCGTACGATCGCCTGGACCAGCGACGACGCCTGGGCCCGCATCGAGAGCTCGCTGGCCGGGCCGTTCGGGCGGGTGCGGCGCGAACGGGCGCTGGGCGACGGCCTGGTGCTGCGCGACGGCGAGATCCACCTGCGCGACGACGTCGACGTGGCCGGCGACGCCGCCGTCGCCCTGCGGGCCGCGGCGGCCGCCGCCCGCCACGAGACCCTGCTCGACCGGGCCACGCTGGCCCGCCTGGCCGCGGAATCGCCCGCGCCGGCCGAGCCGTGGCCCGCCGCCACCCGCGCCGCGCTGGTCGACCTCCTGCTGGCCGGACCGCCCGCCATCCCCCTGCTCGAGGCGCTCGACCAGCAGGGCATCTGGGAGCGCTACCTGCCCGAGTGGCCGCTGGTGCGGTCGAAGCCCCAGCGCAACGCCTACCACCGCTTCACCGTCGACCGGCACCTGTGGGAGGCGGCCGCCCAGGCGGGGGCGCTGGCCGGCCGGGTGGCCCGGCCCGACATGCTGGTGCTGGCGGGGCTGCTGCACGACATCGGCAAGGGCCAGCCGGGCGACCACACCGACAACGGGCTGCGCATGCTGGCCACCATCGGCCCCCGCATGGGCCTCGACGCCCGCGACGCCGCGGTGCTGGACAGCCTGTGCTGCAACCACCTGCTGCTGGCCGACGTGGCCACCCGGCGCGACATCGCCGACACCGCCACCATCGATCTGGTCGCGGCGGCGCTGGGCGACCGCGAGGTGCTCGAGCTGCTGGCCGCCCTGACCGAGGCCGACTCGCTGGCCACGGGCCCGGCGGCCTGGAGCGACTGGAAGGCCGGCCTGGTGCGCCGGCTGGTGGCGCGGGTCGACCACGTGCTGAGCGGGGGCGAGGCCCGCGACGTGGTGGCCACCTTCCCCGACGGCCGCCAGCGGGCGCTGCTCGCCGCCGGGCGCCAGGTCATCCTCACCGACGGCGACCGGCTCACGGTCGTCACCCCCGACCGCCCCGGGCTGTTCAGCCGGGTGGCGGGGGTGCTCGCCCTCCACGGCCTCGACGTGGTGGACGCGGCGGTGGCGACCGAGGCCGGATGGGCCATCGAGGTGTTCCGGGTGGCGTCGAGCTTCGGGCCCACGTTCTCGTGGGACAAGGCCGTGGCCGACCTCGAGCGGGCGCTGGCCGGCCGGCTGGCGATCCGGGCCCGGCTGGCCGACCGGGCCCGCACCTACGGCAGCCGCCGCAAGCCCGCCCACGAGGTCGTCGAGCCCGAGGTCCACTTCGACGTGGACGCCTCGGCCCGGGCCACGGTGGTCGAGGTCCACGCCGCCGACGGGCTGGGCGTGCTCTACCGCATCACCAGCGCGCTCTCGGACCTCGACCTCGACATCGTGGGGGCCAAGGTTCAGACGCTGGGCGCCCACGTGGTCGACTCGTTCTTCGTGCAGGGCGCCGACGGGGCCAAGGTCACCGACGCGGGCGTGCTGGCCGAGACCGAGCGGGCCCTGCTCCACGCCCTCGCCGCCCCGGCGTGACCGCCGCTCTGCGGGGCCGGCTGGGCCATCCGGTCAGTGCTGGTGTTCGTGGCACTGGAGGCCGTTCTCGTCGACCCCCGCGAACCGGCCGCACCGGGTGTCGACGATCCACACGTGGACCATGGGCGGGGTGACCTGGAGGAAGCCCCGCTCGCACACCCCGTCGACCGCCAGCCCCACCAGCCGGAACCCCGAGTCGAAGCACAGGTTGTCGTGGACGTGCCAGCCGGGCAGCCAGGCGATGTCGGCGGGCACGTTGCCGAGGTTGTAGCCCGGCTGGAGCATGTACATGGCCGCCTCCAGCACCGGGCCGTCGGCGGTGGTGCGGAACACCAGCGACTCGGGCGACTCGGGGTCGAGCCGGCGGTCGTCGATGATGCGGCCGAGGTTGATCCAGTGCTGGTAGCTGTCGACGGCGGTGCCGTCGAAGATCCACACGTAGCCCAGCAGCGGCAGCACGCCGGGGTTGGCGTAGGGCGGCAGGGCGGCGGTGGTGCGGTCGATGAGGTCCTGGGCGAAGGCCACCTGCTCGGGCGTCCACGACGGGTCGAAGCCGTTGGTGGGCGGGTCGGTGGGCGTGCCGGGATCGTGGCCGTGGGCGGGATCGGTCGGGGTGCCGGGATCGTGGCCGTGGGCGGGGTCGGCGGGGGTGCCCGGGTCGTGGCCGTGGGCGGGGTCGGTGGTGGTGCCCGGGTCGTGGCCGTGGGTGGCGCTGGTGCCGGACGGGTGGCCGTGCGTGGACGCGCCGCCGGTGTGGGCGGCGCCCGACCCGTGGGCGGCGGCATGGGCGGTGGTGGTGCCGCCGGCGTGGATGCCGTCGCCGTCGTGGGACCCGCCGCCGGTGTGGACCTCGCCGCCCTCTGCGTCGTGGTCCATCCCCTCCATGTCGTGGTCCATGCCCTCCATGTCGTGGGCGGTGGTGGGTGGGTCGGTGCCGTCGGCGGTCTCCCGGGGCGACCGGTCGCCGGTGGCCAGCGCCCCGGCCAGCAGCAGGGCCACGGCCCCCACGGCGACCGTGCCGGTGACCTTGAGGTTGCCGGCGTCGGTGCGCCGGCGGGCCCGGGCCAGGGCGACGAGCACGGCGCCGACGGCGGCCAGGGCCACGCCCAGCCGCACCAGGCCGGCGGTCGAGTCGGTGCCGGTGCGGGGCAGGGTGCCCGCCGCCGGGGCGGTGG
>DASXRH010000308.1:0-4078 GCA_036506715.1 Acidimicrobiales bacterium | reverse complement strand
TCTAACGTCAGCCCCCGTGCGCGCGCGGGTGCTGGTCCCTCTGTACCTCCTGCTGGCCGGGGTGGTCACCTGGCCGCTGGCCGGCCACCTGGGCACCTCGCTGCCCTACGGGACCGAGCCGGTGGCCACCGTGCCCCTGTTCAACCTGTGGACGCTGCGCTGGGACCAGCGTGAGGCGGGGCGCCTGTTCCGCCACTACTGGGACGCCCCCCTGTTCCACCCCACGGCCGGCGCGTTCGCGCTGTCCGAGCCCCAGCCGCTGACCGGTCTGGTCTTCGCCCCGCTGGCCGCCCTCGGCCGCAACCCGGTGCTGGCCTACAACCTGGTGCTCGTCGCCGCCCTGGTGGCCAACGGCCTCGCCGGGCACCGGCTGGCCCGCACGCTGGGCGCCGCCCCGGTGCCGGCCGCGGTCACCGGCGGCCTGGCCGTGGCCCTGCCCTTCGCCGCCGCCCAGATGGGCGTGCTCCAGCTGGTCATGGTGTTCCCGCTGATCCTGCTGGTCGACGCCGTGATGCGGTGGGCGCCGTCGGGCGGGCGGCGGCGGGCGGCCCTGGCCGGCCTGTGGCTGGCCGTGTCGTTCCTGACCTGCGGGTACTACGGGCTGTTCGCGGCCGTGGTGGTGCTCCCGGCCGCCCTGGTGCTGGTGCGGCGCACCTGGTTCACCCTCGACCGGGCCCTCGACGTCGGCGTGGCCTTCGGCGTGTTCGCCGTGCTGGCCCTGCCGCTGGTGCTGGGCCAGGCGAGCATCACGTCCGGCTACCAGCGGTCCGAGGACACGGTCTACGGCCTCAGCGCTGGCGGCACCGACTTCTGGCAGCTGCCCACCCGGGCCCACGGCGCCGGGTTCCTGCCCTGGGTGGGCCGGGCCACCGGGGGCCAGGCCCTCTACCCGGGGACCGTCCTGCTGCTGCTCGCCGTGGCCGGCATCGCCATGGCCGCCCCCCGGGCCTCGGCCGACCCGCAGGCCGTCGACGACCGGCGCAGGGTGCTGTTCCTCCTGGCCGGCCTGGTGGTGGCCCGGCTGCTCAGCCTCGGGCTCAAGCTCGACCTCGGCGGGTTCCGCCCGTACGACGTGCTGCGCCACCACGTGCCCGGCTTCGCCAGCCTGCGCAGCCCGTTCCGGGCCGACGTGCTCACCCAGGTGTTCCTGGTCGCCCTGGCCGTCTACGCGCTCGACGCCGCCTGGCGCCGCCTCGGCGCCGACGCCGCCGGGCGGAGCCCGTGGCTGCGGGTCGGGGCCGGCGCCCTGGCCGTCGGGGTGGTGGCCCTGGCCGTGGCCGAGACCGGGGTGATGCCCCAGCGCATGTACCGGGTCGACCAAGCGACCGCCGACTGGGCCGCCTACTTCGACGACCACCCGGCGACCGGCGACCGGGTCGTGGCGTTCATGCCGTTCCCGTCCACCAACGGCGTCGAGTCCTATCAGGGCACGGTGGAGGACATGCTCGACGTCCTCGACAGCGGCGGCACCACGGTCAACGGCTACTCGGGGCTGTTCCCGGCCACCTACGACGAGCTGGAGACCGCCGCCCGCAGTTACCCCGACGACGAGACGGACGCCCTGCTCCGCCGGTTCGGCGTGACCACGGTGGTGGCCGACCGGGACTGGCTGGACGTCCACCCGGCGGCCGGCGACGCCTTGGCCGACGGCTACGACCGGGTGTTCACCGGCGACGACACGGCCGTCTACGCGCGCCGCTGACCCGGGGCCGGCCGCGGCCAGCTACACCCGGCCCCGACCCCCGACGGCCCGCGCCGACCGCCACACCACCAGCGCCACCAGCCCGATCACGCACGCCGCCGCCAGCAGCGCCAGCGCCACCGCCGGCCAGTGGTAGACGGTGCCGTCGGTCTCCATGGCCAGCGGCCGGTCCCCCAGCTTGGGCGACCAGGTGTGCCGGGTGCCCGGCAGATCGGCCGTGACCGCGAGTGTGAACGTGTCGGCCAGCGGTCGGCCGGTGCGGGCCTCAATGGCGGCGGCGTCCTCGCCCAGCGGCTCGCCGTCGAGCGCGGCGGCCAGGCCCTGGTCGCCGAAGGCTTCGAGCCCGGCCGACAGGTCGGCGGTGCCCACGAACCCGAACTGGGTGCGCCCGAACGGGTCGCGCCGGGTGACGTGGAGGTCGGGCAGCGCACCGTCGGGCCCGGTCAGCTCGGCCAGGACGGCGTCGGCCTCCTCGGGCGTGCCGAAGGGCTTGGAGATCCGCACCCAGGTCATGTCGTCGTGGGCCTCGGGCTCGCCCACCGTCCACCCGGCCTGCTCGAGGTCGTCGGTGCGGACCAGGGCGGCCAGGTCGGCGGCGTCGGCGTCGCCGTCGTCGTCGAGATCGGGCAGCTGGGCCAGCGCCTCGGCGTCGAGCCCCGCGGCCACCTCGACCGTGCCGGAGCCGTCGTGGTCGACGTCGACGGTCACGGCCGTGCGCACCTGGCAGGCCGCGGTGGCCAGCAGGGCCACCAGGGCGGGCAGGAGGCGGCGGGCGAAGGCGCGCGATCTGGCCACGGAGCGGCGAACATTACACACGCCCGCTCCCCGGACGCGAACGGGGCCGCCCGCAGGCGGCCCCGTCACGGCGTCACGACAGATCAGGTGTCGACGGGTGGTGAACCACCCGCCTCCGCGAGCTCCATGGGTGGCGGCGTGAACCCTTCGACCGAGCGGAAGACGATCACCTTCTCGCCCGACTCGGGGTCGTCCTCGGTGTCGACCACGACGATCTCGCCGGCCCGCACCTCCTTCAGGAGGAGCTTCTCGGACACCGGGTCCTCCACCATGCGCTGGATGGCCCGCCGCAGCGGCCGGGCGCCCAGCTGGGGGTCGTAGCCCTTGTCGGCCAGCAGGTACTTGGCCTCCTGCGTGAGCTCGAGCCCCAGGCCCTGGCCCTCGAGCTGGCGCTGCACCCGGCTGATCATCAGGTCGACGATCTGGGTCACCTCGTCCTTGGTGAGCTCGTGGAACACGATCGTGTCGTCGATGCGGTTCAGGAACTCGGGACGGAAGTGCAGCTTGAGGGCGTCGTTGACCTTCTCCTTCATCTTCTCGTAGGAGACGGCCTCGTCGGACCGGGCGAAGCCGACGCTGGCCTTGCGCAGGTCGGCGGTGCCCAGGTTGGAGGTCATGATCAGCACGGTGTTGCGGAAGTCGACCGAGCGGCCCTGGGCGTCGGTGAGGCGCCCCTCCTCCAGGATCTGGAGCAGCGTGTTGAACACGTCGGGGTGGGCCTTCTCGATCTCGTCGAACAGCACCACCGAGAACGGCTTGCGCCGCACGGCCTCGGTGAGCTGGCCGCCCTCCTCGTAGCCGACGTAACCCGGGGGCGAGCCGACGAGGCGGGAGACCGTGTGCTTCTCCATGTACTCGGACATGTCCAGCTGGATGAGCGCCGTCTCGTCGCCGAAGAGGAACTCGGCCAGCGTCTTGGCCAGCTCGGTCTTGCCGACACCGGAGGGGCCGAGGAAGATGAACGACCCGCTGGGCCGCTTGGGGTCCTTCAGGCCGGCCCGGGTGCGCCGGATGGCCTGGCTGACCGCCCTGATGGCGTCTTCCTGCCCGACGACCCGCTTGTGCAGCTCGTCCTCCATGCGCAGGAGCTTCTGCGTCTCCTCCTCGGTGAGCTTGTAGACGGGGATGCCCGTCCACAGCGAGAGGACCTCGGCGATGGCCTCCTCGTCGACCTCGTCGAACAGGTCGACCCCCGAGTCCTTGATCTCGCGCTCCTTGGTCTCCTTGCGGGCCAGCAGCTCCTTCTCGGAGTCGCGGAGCCGGCCGGCCTCCTCGAAGTCCTGCGACTCGACGGCCTTCTTCTTGGACTCGACGACGCCGGCCAGCTCGTTCTCGAGGTCCTTGTAGTCGGCCGGGGTCTGCATGCGCCGGATGCGCAGCCGGCTGCCGGCCTCGTCGATGAGATCGATGGCCTTGTCGGGCAGGAACCGGTCGGAGATGTAGCGGTCGGCCAGGTTGGCCGAGGCCACCAGGGCCTGGTCGGTGATGGTGACCCGGTGGTGGGCCTCGTAGCGGTCGCGCAGGCCCTTGAGGATCTCGATGGTGTGGGCCACGGTCGGCTCGTCAACCGTGATCTTCTGG
>DASXRH010000307.1:0-2184 GCA_036506715.1 Acidimicrobiales bacterium | reverse complement strand
ACCGGCCTGCTGCTCGCTCGTGACGGGCACCGGGTGCGGGTTCTCGAGCGCGACGCCGAGGCCCCACCCGACCGCCCCGACGACCCGTGGACCGCCTGGGAGCGGCGCGGGGTCAACCAGTTCCGGATGCTCCACTCGTTCCTGGCCCGCTGGCGCCAGACGGTCGACGCCGAGCTGCCCGAGGTGGCGGCCGAGCTCATCCTGGCCGGCGGCCTGCGGACCAACCCGGTGGCGACCGCGCCCGCCGCGTTCAGCGGTGGGCCCCGGCCCGGCGACGAACGCTTCGACGTCGTCACGGGCCGGCGGCCCGTCGTCGAGGCCGCCATGGCCAGGGTGGCCGCTCGCACGCCGGGCCTCACGGTCGAGCGGGGTGTGGCCGTCCGGGGCCTGACCGCCGCCGATCGGCCCCTGCCGCCGGGCACCCCCCACGTCACCGGGGTCGTCACCGAGGACGGCCGCCAGTTCACCGCCGACCTCGTGGTCGACACCACCGGCCGACGCTCCCCGCTGCCGGGCTGGCTGGCCGCCCTCGGTGCCCCGGCGCCCGTCGACGAGCGCGACGACGCCGGGTTCCTCTACTACGGGCGGCACTTCCGCTCGACCGACGGGTCGCTGCCGCCCGCCTTCGGTCCCCCGCTCCAGCCCTACGACTCACTGTCGCTGCTGCTCCTGGCGGCCGACAACGGCACGTGGGGCATCGGCATCATCACCAGCGCCGCCGACAGCGTGCTGCGCGCCGCCCGCCACGAGGACGTGTGGACCCGGGTGGTCAAGAACTACCCGCTGGCCGCCCACTGGCTGGAGGGCGAGCCCATCTCCGACGTCGACGTCATGGCCAAGCTCGAGGACCGCCACCGCCGCTACTGGCGCGACGGCGCCCCCGTGGCCACCGGGGTGGCCGCCGTCGCCGACGCCTGGGCCTGCACCAACCCGTCGGTGGGCCGGGGGGCGACGCTGGCGGTGCTGCACGCCGTGTGCCTGCGGGACGTGCTGCGTGAGGTCCCGGTGGCCGACGACCCCGTGGGCTTCGCCCGCCGGTTCGACGAGGCGACGCTGGCGACCGTCGAACCGCTCTACCGTGAGACCGTGGCGTTCGACCGGCACCGGCTCGCCGAGATCGACGCCCAGATCGCCGGCCGGCCCTACGAGACCGACGATCCGGGCTGGCAGCAGGAGGAGGCCCTGCGCGCCACCGCCCCCGCCGATCCCGAGCTGTTCCGCACCTACGTGGCGGTGCGGTCGGTGCTCGAGCGGCGCGACGAGGCCTGGGCCCGCCCGGGCGTGGCCGAGCGGGTGGCGGCCGCCACTCCGGCTCCGCCGCTGCCCGGCCCCAGCCGGGCCGACCTGGTGGCCATCGTCGGCTGAGTCGGACGACCAAGGAGACCGTGATGCACGTACCTGCCGGCGACGTCGGGATCGAGGTGGAGGTGACCGGCCCCGACGACGCCCCGGCCGTCCTCCTGCTGCACGGCTGGCCCGACTCCCACCGCCTGTGGCGCCACCAGGTGCCCGCGCTGGCCGACGCCGGGCTGCGGACCGTCGCCCCCGACCTGCGGGGGTTCGGCGAGTCCAGCCGACCCGAGGCGGTCGAGGCCTACGGACTCGCCCACGTGGTCGGCGACGTCGTGGCCGTGCTCGACCACCTCGGCGTCGACCGGGCCCGGGTCGTGGGCCACGACTGGGGCGCCGCCGTGGCCTGGGGGCTGGCCGCACTGCTGCCCGAGAGGGTCGAGCGGCTGGCGGCGCTGTCGGTCGGGCACCCGACGTCGTTCCGCACCGCCGGCACCCGCCAGACCCAGCTGTCGTGGTACATGCTGCTGTTCCAGTTCGCCGGCGTGGCCGAGACCTGGCTGTCGGCCGACGGCTGGGCCAACTACCGCCGGACCTTCGCCCACCCCGACGCCGACGCCACCATCGCCGACCTGGCCCGTCCCGGCGCCCTCACCGCCTCCCTCAACTGGTACCGCGCCAACCGGCCGCCCGAGTCGTGGATCGGCCCTCCGCTGGAGCTCCCCCCGGTGACGTGCCCGACGATGGGCATCTGGAGCGACGGCGACGGCTTCCTCACCGAGGAGCAGATGACCGGCTCCGAGTTCCACGTCACGGGCCCGTGGCACTACGAGCGCGTCAGCGGCGCCGGCCACTGGATGCAGCTCGAGGCCGGCGACACGGTCTCCAAGCTCC
>DASXRH010000306.1:0-2376 GCA_036506715.1 Acidimicrobiales bacterium | reverse complement strand
GCGGGGACACGGCGCCCGCGGCCCTGCTCGGCGATTTGCTCGACGCCCCCGACGACGCGGTCGTCGGCCGGGACCGCGACGGGCGGGTCGTGTCGTGGAACCGGGCCGCCGAGGCCCGGATGCGGGAGAGCGAGGCCCCGGCCCACGTGGACAGCTGCCTGTGGGACCGGCGCGAGGTCTGACGGGAACGATGGCGCGCTACCAGATCGACCCCGACCGGTCACGGGTGTGGATCGACGCCCGTTCCACCCTGCACCCGATCCGCTCGTCGACCGACGGCCTCCTCGGTTACGTCGACCTCGAGCCCCGGGACGATGGCGGCCTCGACCCCTCGGCCGAGCCGGGCGGGAAGCTGTCCCTGCCGGTGGCGCGGCTGTCGTCGGGCAACCCGCTCGAGGATCGCGAGCTGCAGCGGCGCATCGACGCCCGCCGCTACCCCAGCATCGACGGGGTGCTCACCGGCCTGGCGCCCGCCGGCGACGACGGACGCTACCGGGTGAGCGGCGACCTGGCGTTCCGGGGGGTGGTGCGGCGCTGCGAGGACGTGATGACAGTGGAGGTCGTCGACGACGACACGATCCGACTGAACGGCGAGTCGACCTTCGACATCCGCGACTTCGGCATGGAGCCGCCCCGCATCCTGATGTTGCGGGTCGAGCCCGAGGTCGTGGTGCGGGTCGAGATCGTCGCCGTGAGGGAGGGGTGACTCGGGGAGGGCTACTCCATCGCCACGCTGCGGGAGGTGGCGTCAGAACGCCTCGGCCAGCAGGCCGGCGAAGACCTCCTCGGGGTCGCGGGCGACGCCCCGGCGGGCGAACCACGCGCACACGGTCGTCACGTCGTGGTGGAGCATGTCGAGCGCCTCGGGGTTGAGGACGAGGTCGACAGCCTGGGGGAAGTCGATGATCCAGGCCCGGCCGCGCCACCACAGCAGGTTGTAGGGCGACAGGTCGGCGTGGACCAGGCCCTCCCGGGTCAGGGTGGCCACGTCCGCCAACAGGCGGTCCAGCGCGCCGGCCAGCTCGCCCGGCGCCAGCCGGGTGCCCACCAGCCGGGGGGCGGCGACGCCGCCGTCGCCGATGAACTGCATCACGATGCCGTCGCCGCTGAGCTCGACCGGGTAGGGGACGGTGAGGCCGGCGGCGTGGGCCCGGCACAGGGCCTCGTACTCCTGGCGGTGCCAGCGCTCGGCCAGCACCCGGCGGCCGTGGGCCGAGCGTCGCTCGACCGCCCGCCGGTCGCGGCTGGAGCTGAAGCCCGTGCCGGCCCGGTAGCGGGCGTCGTCGGTGAAGGTGCGGGCCCGGCTGAAGCCCTCGGCCTCGAGGTCGCCCTTGCGCACGCTCTGCGGGCGGTAGCGCTTGTGGGCCAGGGTGGCCGAGAGGCGGCCATCGAGCGTGCGGCGCTCGACGGCGAAGACCTCGGCCTCCTTGCCGGTCTTGAGCAGGCCGAGCACCTCGTCGACGGTGCCGCCTGCGGTGAGCCACGCCGGCGCGGCGTGGTCGGGGTCGTGCTCGGGCACGGGTCCCTCCAGGGGTGCGATGCGATCGGGTGGAACCCGAGCGGCTCGCAGGGCGCCCGTGGTGGGGTGGGGCGTCAGCGGTGCGGGAGCACGAGCCGGCGCACGGGCGCGGAGCCGCGGGGGCGGGGCGTGGTGGTTATCACGTCGCTCGACCTCCCGTGGCTCGGGCCCGGCATCCGGTCGCCGGGGCGCGCCGGGCAGCTTCGCAGCCCGGCGAGCGCCCGGGCGAGGGAATTGCGCCCACCTCGATTCGGTGATCGCCGGGCTCGGAATCGACGACGACGCCTCGGGTGTCGCTCTCATCCTCGAGGTCAACGGCTTCGACGCCGACATCCCCTTCGGGGGCCTGTTCACCGGGGCCGAGGTGCCCAAGACGCCCGAGCAGGTGGCCGTGTACGGGGGCATCGCCGGCGTGCCCTACGACCCCTGCTACCACCAGGCGTGCGACACGTTCGCCAACGTCGACCTGGGGGTGCTCGACCTCAACAGCGACTCGGTGGCCACCGCCACCTTCCAGTACGCGATGAGCACCGGGTCGGTCAACGGCGTGCCGGGCCGGGCCGGTTTCCGGGTACGGACCCCCGCGCCCGTCGCCGCCCCGGCGGCCGACGCCGCCTGACGTGGCCCTCCCGCCGGACCGGCGCGCGCCGTTGCGCGCCGGTCCGGCGGTGGCTCAGGCGGTGACCGGTGGGCGGTCGGAGGCGGGGGCCGCCGGGCTGTCGTAGGCGGTGGCCAGGCGGGCCAGCGCCAGCGCGCCCAGCAGCCAGGCCGACGTCGCGCAGGGCGATGTCGTAGAAGTCGGCCTGGAGCAGCAGGTTGACGACGATGCCGGCCAGCCAGGCGGCCACGAGGTAGCC
>DASXRH010000305.1:0-11214 GCA_036506715.1 Acidimicrobiales bacterium | reverse complement strand
GGCCAGGCCGTGGGTGTCGGAGGCGTGCCAGCCCATCTTGCGGTAGGGCGGCTGGACCGTGAGGCCGGGCGTGTCGGCCGGGACGAGGATGGTCGACACCTCGGGGACGCCGGCGCCCCCGGCGCTGCCGGTGCGGGCGGTCACGGTGATGAGCCGGGTGATGTCGGTGCCCGAGTTGGTGATGAACGACTTCTCGCCGTCGATGACCCACTCGCCCGACCCCTCGTCGCCCTCGAGGCGGGCGGTGGTGCGGGTGCTGCCGGCGTCGCTGCCGGCGTCGGGCTCGGTGAGGCCGAAGGCGGCCAGGGCCCGGCCGGCCAGCAGGTCGGGCAGCCAGGTCTGGCGCTGGTCCTCGGTCCCGAACCGGTAGATGGGGTTGGCGCCGAGGCCGACGGCCGCCTCCAGGGTGATGGCCACCGACTGGTCGACCCGGGCCAGCTCCTCGATGGCCACGCACAGGGTGGTGAGGTCGGCGCCGGCGCCGCCGTACTCCTCGGGGAACGGCAGCCCGAACAGGCCCAGCTCGCCCATCTGGCGGACCACGTCGAGGGGGAAGGTGTGGTCGGCGTCCCACCGCTCGGCGTGGGGGGCGATCTCGCGCTCGGCGAAGTCGCGCACGACCTTGCGGAGCGCCTCCTGCTCGTCGGTCAGCTCTGCGGGCACGCCAGCGAGGGTATTGCCGGCGGGCCGGTCCCGCCCGCGCCCCTATCCTGGCCGGCGGTGTCCGACCTTCCCTTGGCCGTCGTCGGGGGCCGGCTGCTCACCCGGCTGGTCGACGTGACCTCCGATCTGGCCGCCCTCGAGGGACGGGGGCTGTGGGCGGTGGTCCTGCCGTTCGACGGCCCCCCGGTGCTGGCGCGCTTCGCCGAGGACCGGCCGGCCCGGCCGTGGCCCGGCCGGCCGTGGCGGGGCCCGGCGCCCGACGCCTGGACGTCGTCGCTCGACCGCCGGGCCTTCTGCGCCGGGGTCGACGCCATCCGCTCGGCCATCGCGGCCGGCGACGTCTACCAGGTCAACCTGACCCGCCGGCTGTCGGCGCCGCTGCCACTCGGGGCCGACATCGCCGCGCTCGGTGCCGCGCTGGGCCGGGACAACCCGGCGCCCTACGCCGCGGTGGTGCGGCTGCCGGCCGCGGGGTGCCACGTGGCCTCGGCGTCGCCCGAGCGGTTCCTGCGGCGCGACGGCGACCGGGTGGCCTCGTCGCCCATCAAGGGGACGGCGGCCGACCCCGGCGGGTTCCTGCCCAAGGACCGGGCCGAGAACGTGATGATCGTCGACCTCGTGCGCAACGACCTGGGCCGCGTGTGCGAGTGGGGGTCGGTCGAGGTGCCGGCGCTGTGCGTCGTCGAGCACCACCCCGGCCTCGTCCACCTGGTGTCCACGGTGACCGGGCGGCTGCGGCCGGGGGTGACCTGGGGCGACATCGTGGCGGCCACCTTCCCCCCGGGGTCGGTGACCGGGGCGCCCAAGCTGGCCGCCCTCGACCACATCGCCCGGCTGGAGACCGCGCCCCGGGGCGTCTACTGCGGGGCCGTTGGCTGGGTCGACGCCGACGCCCGGCGGGGCGAGCTGAACGTGGCCATCCGCACCTTCTGGGTGGAGGGCGGCCAGCTCCACCTGGGCACCGGCGGCGGCATCACCTGGGACTCGACCCCCGAGGGCGAGTGGGCCGAGACCGAGCTGAAGGCCCGCCGGCTGCTGCGGGTGGCCGCCGGCGAGCCGGTGGGGAGCCTGGCCCGGTGACCGCCGTCTGGCTGGACGGGGCCCTGGTGCCGGCGGACGAGGCCCGGGTGTCGGTGTTCGACCACGGGTTCACGGTGGGCGACGGCGTGTTCGAGACCGTCAAGGCCACCGGCGGCCGGCCCTTCGCCCTGGGCCGCCACCTCGACCGGCTGCGGCGGTCGGCCGACCGGCTCGGCCTGACGGTCCCGGCCACCGACCGGGCGCTGCGGGAGGCGGTCGACGCGGTGCTGGCGGCCGCCGGCCTCGACCGGGCCCGGCTGCGGATCACGGTGACCTCGGGCGTCACCCCCCTCGGTTCGGGCCGGTCCGAGTCCCGGCCGACCCTCGTGGTCGTCGCCGGCCCCCTGGCCCCGTGGCCGCGCGAGACCACGGCGGTCACCGTGCCCTGGCCCCGCAACGAGCGCTCGGCGGTGACCGGGGCGAAGACCACGTCCTACGCCGAGAACGTGGTGGCGCTGGCCGAGGCCCGCAAGGTGGGGGCCGGCGAGGCGATCATGCCCAACACCCGCGACGAGCTGTGCGAGGGCACCGGCACCAACGTGTTCGTGGTGCTGGACGGGCGCCTGGTGACCCCGCCGCTGCTGTCGGGCTGCCTCCCCGGGGTGACCCGGGCGCTGGTGTTGGAGGAGGTGCCGGGCGCCGACGAGGAGACGATCCCCATGGCGGCGCTGGCCGGGGCCGCCGAGGTGCTGCTCACCTCCTCGACCCGCGACGTCCAGCCCCTGCGCCAGCTCGACGGGCTCGACCTGCCGGGCGCCGACGGCCCGTTCGCCCGCCGGGCGGCCGCCGCCATCGCCGACCTCCAGGCCCGCGACCTCGACCCCTGAGGCTCGGGGCTGCGCTGCCCACGGTGTGGCCGGCGCAGAGCGACCCGTCGGCCGCGGCGGGGACGGTCGGCTCACCCCCCACCGGCCGGGCGGAGGTGGACGACGTCGCCCACGGCCAGGGTGCGGCGCTCGCCCCCGTCCGTCTCCACCACCAGGTGGCCCTCGGCGGTGACGTCGACGGCCGTGCCCTCGACGTCGCCGGCGCCGAGGTCGACCCGCACCCGGCGGCCGAGCGTGGCCGACCGGCGCCGCCATTCGGCCACCACGGCGGCCGCGCCGCCCGCGCCCTCGCCCACCAGGGCGCCGTACCGGTCGTCGAGGCGGCGCAGGAAGGCCACCAGCAGGTCCACCCGATCGACCGCGGGGCCGACCCAGTTGAGGGCGGCGGCGGTGGCGGCCACGTCGGCCAGCTCCGGGCCGAGGGCGCCCGGGGCGGGCCAGGTCACGTTGATCCCCACCCCCACCACGACCACGGCCCGCTCCCACGGGCGGGGTGCCCGGTAGCCGCCGGAGATGGTGGTGCCGGCCGGCCAGTCGGCCTCGGCCAGGATGCCGGCCAGCTTGCGGTCGCCGCCGCCCGTCCCCGGCGCGGGGGCGACCACCAGGTCGTTCGGCCACTTGAGGCCGGCCGTCACGCCGGCCACCGCCTCCACCGCCTCGGCCAGCGCGACGGCCACCGCCATGGTGGCGGCGCCGGCCACGCCGGCCGGGGGTCGCAGCAGCACCGACAGCAGCAGCGACCCGTCGCGCGGGGCCACCCAGGTGCGGGCGCGGCGGCCCCGGCCGGCGGTCTGGTGGTCGGCGACGACCACGATGCCCTCGGCGGCGCCGTCGCGCGCCAGCGCCAGGGCGTCGCTGTTGGTCGACCCGGTCTCGGCCACCCAGCGGACGTCGGCGAAGCGGGTGCCCGCCAGGCCCGCCCGGGCGCGTTTCCCCGCGGATGTGGCACCGCCCTCCGGCATGCCCGTAAACATATGGCGTGCTCTCCAAGATCCTGGTCGCCAACCGAGGCGAGATCGCCGTCCGGGTCATCCGGGCGTGCCGCGAGCTCGGCATCACGTCCGTCGCCGTCTACTCCGACCTCGACCGCGACAGCCTCCACGTGCGGCTGGCCGACGAGGCCTACTCGCTCGGCGGCCAGACGGCAGCCGAGAGCTACCTCGACACCGCCAAGATCATCGACGTCATCGAGCGGTGCGGCGCCGACGGCGTCCACCCCGGCTACGGGTTCTTCAGCGAGAACACCGACTTCGCCCGGGCCATCACGGCCCGGGGCGTGACCTTCGTCGGCCCCCCGCCCGAGGCCATCGAGATCATGGGCGACAAGGTGTCGTCCCGCGTCGCCGCCCAGGCCGCGGGGGTGGCCGGGGTGCCCGGCACCACCGAGTTCCTCACGTCGGCCGACGAGGTGGTGGCCTTCGGCGACGAGCACGGCTGGCCGGTGGCCATCAAGGCGGCGTTCGGCGGCGGCGGCCGGGGCATGCGCGTGGTGAGCTCGGCGGCCGAGGCGGCAGCCGCCCTCGAGTCCGCCCAGTCCGAGGCGCTGAAGGGCTTCGGGCGCAGCGAGTGCTACGTCGAGCTCTACCTGACCTGGCCCCGCCACGTCGAGATGCAGGTCTTCGCCGACACCCACGGCAACGCCGTGTGGGTGGGCGAGCGCGACTGCTCGGCCCAGCGCCGCCACCAGAAGCTGATCGAAGAGAGCCCGGCCCCCAACTTCCCCGACGAGGTGCGCCAGGCCATGGGCGAGGCCGCCGTGCGGGTCACCCGGGCGTGCGGCTACGTCAACGCCGGCACCGTCGAGTTCCTCTACCAGGACGGCGAGTTCTACTTCCTGGAGATGAACACCCGGCTCCAGGTCGAGCACCCCGTGACCGAGTGGGTGACCGGGCTCGACCTCGTGGCCGAGCAGATCCGGGTGGCGTCGGGTGAGCCCCTGTCGTTCGCCCAGGACGACATCGAGCGCCGGGGCCACGCCATCGAGGTCCGCATCAACGCCGAGGACCCGGCCGGCGGGCGGTTCCTGCCGTCGCCGGGACTGGTGACCCGCCTGCGGGTGCCCCAGGGCTTCGGCGTCCGCTGGGACGGCGGCTACGAGGCCGGCGACGAGGTGTCTCAGTTCTACGACAACCTGGTGGGCAAGCTGATCTGCTGGGGCGCCGACCGCGACGTGGCCCTCGCCCGTACCGTCCGGGCCCTGGAGGAGTTCGAGGTGGGGGGCATCGCCACCACCATCCCCGCCGACCTGGCCATCCTCCGCCACCCCGACTTCGTGGCCGGCGAGCACTCGACCCGCTGGGTCGAGGACCGGCTCGACCTGTCGGCCACCGCCGCCGGGCTCGCCCCGGTGGCCGACGGCGCCGAGCCCCCCGAGGCCAAGGTCCGCCGGGACGTCGACGTCGAGGTCAACGGGCGCCGCTTCGGCGTCACCGTGTGGGTGCCCGAGTCGCAGGTGGGCGCCGTGGTGGCCCCCGGCGGGTCGGCCAAGGCGTCGCCCCGGCCCCGCCGCTCGGGCGGCCAGTCGGCCGCCGCCGCCGGCAGCGGGCACGTGGCCGTGCCCATGCAGGGCACGATCGTCAAGGTGCTCGTGTCGGCGGGCGACGACGTCGAGGAGGGCCAGACCGTGTGCGTGCTGGAGGCGATGAAGATGGAGAACAACATCGCCGCCGACCGCTCGGGCACGGTCACCGAGGTGAAGGTCGAGGAGGGCCAGTCGGTGGGCTCCGGCGACGTGGTGGTCGTCATCGAGTGACCGTCGCCGCTCCCACGAACCGGCGCGCGTTCCCAGCGATCTGCGCAGGTTGCGCGCGCCAGTTCGTGATGCGGGACCTTCACGGCGCCGTGAGCGCCAGGTAGCTCGCCCCGGCGAGCACCACCGCGGCCGCCACGGCCGCCAGCGGCGCCCCGACCAGCGGGTCGGCGCCCACGGCGGCCCCGACCAGCCCGGCCGCGGCCAGGGCCCCGTCCACCGCCACGTGGCGGGCCCGGGGCGGGGTGTCGGACCGCCCGAAGCACCCGCACGATCCCACCGGCGTCCCCGACCGCAACGCCCCGGCCACGAACGCCGCGAACCCCGCGTAGCTGAGCCCCACCGCGGCCGCCAGCACCGGGCCACCCACCACGAGCGTGGCCGCCCCGAGCACCGCCTCGACCGCCGCCCCCGCCCGCACCGCCGCCGGGCCCACGGCCCAGGCGCCGCCCCGGGCGGCCAGCGCGCCTGCGGTGCGGGTCGGATCGGCGACCTTGGCCGCCCCGGCCGCCAGCAGCAGCAGGGCGGCCGCGCCCACCAGGGCGGTCACTCGGCGGCGTCGGCCAGGGCTTCGGACAGCGACGGGTGGACCAGCAGGCTCTCCACGATGTCGGTCACCCGCAGGCCGTTGGTCACCGCCAGCGCCAGGACCGAGATGAGCTCCGCGGCGTGGCGCCCCACGATCGACCCGCCCAGCACCACCCCGGTCGCCGGGTCGGACAGGATCTTCACGAACCCCTTCGTCTCGTTGTTGATGAGCGCCTTGGCCGACGCCGAGAACGGCACCTTGGTGACCCGCAGCTTGCGGCCCTCGGCGAAGGCGTCGGCCTCGGCCAGGCCCACGTCGGCGATCTCGGGCTCGGTGAAGATGGCCGACGCCGCCTTGTCGTAGGCGAGGTGGCGGTGGACCCGGGTGTGCAGGCCCATGACGTGCTCGGCGATCTTGCGGCCCTGCATGGCCGCCACCGACGACAGCGGCAGCTTCCCCGACACGTCGCCGGCGGCGTAGATGTGGGGCACGTTGGTGACGCAGTGGTGGTTGATGGGCACGTAGCCCGACGGGTCGACCTCGACCCCGGCGGCGTCGAGGCCCAGCCCGTCGCTGTTGGGGATCGACCCGATGGCCAGCAGCGCGTGGCTGCCGGCCGCCACCCGGCCGTCGGAGCAGCGCACGGCCACCCCGCCGTCCTCGGTGCGGTCGATGCCCTCGGCCCGGGCCCCCTTGAGCAGGGCGACGCCCCGCCGCAGCAGCTCGGCCTCGAGGGCCGCCGCCACCTCGGGGTCCTTCTGGGGCAGCACCTGCTGGCGGCTCACGATCAGCGACACCCGGCTGCCGAGCGACGAGAACATGTGCACGAACTCGACGCCGGTCACGCCCGAGCCGATGACCACCAGGTGCTCGGGCATCTCGTTGGGCGGGTAGGCGTCGCGGGTGGTGAGCACCCGGTCGCCGTCGGGTTCCGCCCACTCGGGGACGCGGGGCCGGCTGCCGGTGGCCAGCAGGATGGCGTCGGCCTCGATCTCCCTGACGCCCTCGGCGGTCTCGACCACGACCTGGTTGGGGCCCTTCAGCCGGGCGGTGCCGTGCAGCATGCGCACGTCCTGGCTCCTGAGCAGGTCGACGATGTTGTGCTCGAGCCGGGCCTCGATGGACTTGATGCGGTTGCGCAGGCCCTCGGGGTCGAGCCGGGCGTCGGACACCGACAGGCCCATGCCGGCGCTGGCGTCGACGTCGCGAATGGCGCCGGCGGTGGCGATCATCGCCTTCGACGGGATGCAGTCGAGCAGGTGGGCGGCGCCGCCCACGATGTCGCGCTCGATCATCGTGACCTTGGCCCCCAGCCGGGCGGCCGTGGTCGCGGCCGTGTTGCCGGCCGGGCCACCACCGATGATCACGAAATGCAGAGCCACGCCACCAGGGTACGTCGGCCACGCTCTAGCCTCACCCCCTGCGGGGGGCCGGCGGCCTGCGACCTGTGGCACACCCGCTCCCTGCCCACCGGCCGACCCGCCGACACCCGGAGCCCACCCCGATGGCCACCTTCGGCCCCTCCCCTCGCGAGGACCCCCTCTCCTACCCGGGCCGCACGCCGCGCAGCTCGGGGCTGGTCACCGACGGCCCCTACCTGCCCGCCGAGATCCTGCCGGGCCGGCGGCTGGCGCAGGCCCGGGTCGTGCTCGGGTCCGACCGGCCGGCGGCCCTCGGCGTCGGTGTGTCCCGGGTGTCGCTCGGCTACGCGCTGCTGGCCCTCAACGCCGTGCCCATCGAGGCCCGGGTGCCGGTTCTGGCCGTCGGGTCCAACGCCGCCATCGCCCAGATGCAGGCCAAGTTCCAGGCCGCCGGCATCTCGTCCGCCATGCCCCTGACCTGGGCCCGGGTCACCGGGATCCGGGTCGGGGTGGCCGCCATGATCAGCCGCTGGGGCTACATCCCCGCCGCCCCCGTCTTCGAGCCCGGGGTCACCTCCCGGCTGGCCGTCAACTGGCTCGACCCCGAGCAGCTCCGGGCGTTGGACGAGACCGAGGTCGGCTACGAGCGCCGGCTGGTCGTCGACGGCGACGAGACCCGGGTGTGCCTCGATTCGGGCGAGCGCCTGGTCGACGTGGGGATCTACGTCTCCAACGCCGGCGTCGTGGCCGATCCGGGGGCCGAGCGGCCCATGGACATGGTCGGCCAGGAGGAGCTGATCGTCGGCCTGCTGGCCCGGGCCGACCGCAGCGTGCGGGCGTTCGCCGGCCGCGACCCCCAGAGCTTCGTCCGCACCGCCGTCGACCGCGAGCGCCGGGCCCGTCTCACCAAGGCCCTGTTCGCCTCGGGCGGGGTCACGGTCCTGCCCTGGGTGGGCCCCACCACCGCTGGCGACCCCGACACCTACGGGTCGTCGCGCCACGGCCTGCCCGGGCCGCCCGACACGGTGGGCGCGCTGCGGGTGGCGCCCTCGCCCGACGGGATCGACCGCCACGGCGAGCCGACGGTGGTGGTGCCGGGCGACCGGTGGGAGGCCGTGGGCAGCCCCAGCCACGTGGTGGTCACCTCGTGCATGGACCCCCAGGCGCCGCCGGCGGTGGGTCGGGTACTGGAGGGCGAGCCGGGCAACGAGGTGGCCGTCGACCAGAGCGTCCGCAACGGCATCGGCGTCGAGATCGGCGAGTACGTCACGCTGGCCCCGGCCGCCGTCGACCGCAACCACGTCGCCGACCTGCTGCTCGGCACCCCCCACTCGCTGCTGTGCCGGGTCCAGCAGGCCGAGCTGGTCACCTCCGAGCGCCCCGCGGCGCTCATGGCGCCCCTGGCCCTCGACCTGCTGGGCGTCGAGTCGGGCGACCGGGTGGTGATCGAGGGCCTGCCCGCCCAGCCGGGCGGCGAGCTCGCGACCGTGACCGTGCGGGCCTTCGAGGCCCCCGACGACACGCTCGAGCGACGCGACCGGCTGATCGGCGGCGGGTTCCAGCACCGCTTCCCCGCCGCCCGCGACGCCCTCGGCGTCTACCCCGACCTGCCCTGGATCTTCATCGACCGGGCCCTGCGCAGCCGGCTGGCGCTCACCCAGCCCCAGCTGGCGGTGGTGCGGGTGCGGGCCAGCCGCAAGGACCAGGTCACCAAGGAGCTGCGGGAGATGCTGCTGGTGATCATCATCGCCTTCATCGGCCTGCTCCAGGTGGTCGACGTCGGCTGGGCCTGGGTCGCGTTCCTGGTGGTGGCCGTCACCGCCGTGGGCGGGGTGGTCGGTATGCGGCTGCGCAGCCGCCTGCGCTCGGTCTGATCAGCCGGCGGACCGGGCCAGCCGGACCAGCCGGTGGTCGGGCGTGAACAGGGTGCGGGTGAGGCCGAGGCCGATGACCACGACGTTCGTGGCCACGCACCCGAGGATCAGGTACATGATCGCCGCCTGCACGAGCACGGCGTCGACCGGGTCGGCGCCCGCCAGGATCAGGCCCGTCATGGCCCCGGGCAGGAACACCAGGCCCACGGCCTTGGTCGACTCGATCTGCGAGGTCAGGGCCGTGCGCAGCGCCGAGCGGACGAACGGCTTGGACGCCTCCTGCCAGGGCTGGCCCAGCGCCAGGCGGGCCTCGACCTCGGCCCGGTGGTCGGTCAGCTCGCCGATGACCCGGCGGGAGGCCACCACGATGCTGCCGATCGAGTTGCCGATCATCATGCCGGCGATGGGCACGATCGTCCGGCCCACCGCGGGATACACGCCCAGGCCGAACACGACGAACAGGCTGAGCGCCGCCGACGCCGACGTGGCCCCCAGCGTGAGGCGGGTGATGCCCGGCACCTCGGGCGCCCGGCGCCGGGCCGTCAGCGCGGCCACGCCCAGCATCACCACCACCCACAGCCAGGCGAAAGCGACGGGCGTGTCCTTGTCGACGATGAACACCAGCAGGTAGCCGACCGCCAGCAGCTGGACCAGGGCCCGTCCGGTGGCCCACAGCATGTCCTTCTCCAGCCGCAGGCCCTGCCAGATCGACAGGCCGACGGCCACGGCCACGAGCAGCAGCGACAGGACCAGCCCGGTCCAGCCGATGGCGGCGTCAGCCATGGGCGGGCTCCCCGATCTCGCCGGCGTCGTCGGGCTCGGGGTCGTCCTCGTCCTCGTCCTCGGTCAGCTCGCCGGCCAGGAACCGCTCGCGGTCCTCGCCCCCGGCCACCCGGCCGGCGATCAGCACCACCACCGTGTCGGCCAGGCGCCGGCACTGGTCGAGGTCGTGGGTCACCCACACCAGCGGGCGGCCCGCCTCGGCCAGCCGGCGGGCGGTGCGCTCGAGCCGCACGCGGGCATCGGGGTCGAGGGCCGAGGTCGGCTCGTCCATCAGCAGGACCGCCGGCCGGGTGACCAGCGTGCGGGCCAGGCACATCCGCTGGGCCTCGCCGCCCGACAGCTCGTCGGCCGAGCGGTCGAGGAACCGGGCGTCGAGCCCGCCGCTGCGCAGCGCCGCCACCAGGTCGTCCTCGTCGGCTGCCGGGTCGGCCACCAGCAGGTTGTCGCGCACCGTGCCGGGGAACGGGGCCGGGCGCTGGAACACCATCCCCACCTGGCGGCGCAGCTTCAGCGGGTCGAGGTCCGCCACGGGTCGGCCCCGGAAACGGACCTCGCCGGCCGTCGGCACCTCCAGCCGGTTGAGCAGGCGCAGCAGCATCGACTTGCCTGCCCCCGAGGGCCCCACCACCACGGTGATGCCCCGGTCGGCGATGCTGAGCGTGATGTCGTCCAGGATGACGACGTCGTCGAAGGCCAGCATCACGTGGTCGAGGTCGAACAGCGGGGCCTCGGCCGCGGTGGCCGCCCGGTCGCCGGCCGATCCGCTCAGCGGACGCCCCGGGCGGAGCCGTTGCTGGTGACGGCCACGGGGGTGGCGGCGTCGCCACGGCCGTCGTCGGGCTGCCCGGTGCCGGCCCCCGGACCGGCGCCCAGCGCGGCGCGCACCCGCTCGCCCGTGGCCGAGAACTTGAGGATGCACCACACGGCCCGGACGCCGTCGCGCCAGCCGATCTTCTTGCCCTCGGCGTAGGTGCGGCCGTTGTAGCCGATGCCCATCTCGTAGACCCGCCAGTCGGCCCGGGCCACCTTCGCGGTGACCTCGGGCTCGAAGCCGAACCGGTCCTCCTCGATGTCGACGGCCTGGATGACCTCGCGGCGGAAGACCTTGTAGCAGGTCTCCATGTCGGTGAGGTTCAGGTTGGTGAACATGTTGGACATCGTGGTCAGGAACCGGTTGCCGACCGAGTGCCAGTAGTAGAGGACCCGGTGTGGTTGGCTGGAGATGAACCGCGACCCGTAGACGACGTCGGCCAGCCCGTCGATCAGCGGCTTGACCAGGGCGCCGTATTCGGCGGGGTCGTACTCGAGGTCGGCGTCCTGCACAATGACGTAGGGCGCGGTGGCCTCG
>DASXRH010000304.1:0-15104 GCA_036506715.1 Acidimicrobiales bacterium | reverse complement strand
CGTGCCGTGCTGGGTCGACACCGCCCAGCCCGACCCGACGGCGGCGGTGGCGTTCTACGGCGGGTTGTTCGGCTGGACGTTCGTGAACCGGGCGCCGGCCGGCGAGCCCGGGCGCTATGAGGTGGCCCACCTGGACGGCGGGGCCGTGGCCGCCGTGTCGTCGCTGCCGCCGGGCGCGCCGCCGGCGACGCCGACGGTGTGGACCACCTACGTCATGGTCGACGCCGCCGACGATGCCGTGACCAGGGCGGTGGCGGCCGGCGGCGAGGTGGTGGCCGGGCCGTTCGACGTGGGCGACGCCGGGCGCACAGCCGCGATCACCGATCCGGCGGGCGCGCCCCTCGCCCTCTGGCAGGCCGGGCGGCATCGCGGCGCGGCGGTGGTCAACGAGCCGGGCTCGTGGAACTGGAGCAACCTCACCACCCCCGATCCCGAGGGGGCGGCGGCGTTCTACGGTGCCGTGTTCGGGTGGGAGGCCACCGACATGGGCGGCGGCATGACCATGTGGCGGCTGCCGGGCTACTCCGAGTTCCTGGAGGGCTTCGACCCCGACCTGCGCCGCCGCCACGCCGAGGACGGGGTCCCGGCGGGCTTCAGCGACGCCGTCGGGTGGATGGCCGCCGGCGCCGGGCCCGCACAGCGGGGGGTCACGTTCGCGGTCGACGACACCGACGCCGCCGCCGCCCGCGGGGCCGAGCTGGGCGGGACGGTCCTGGTGCCGCCGTTCGACGCCGACGTCGTGCGGATGGCCGTCGTGCGCGACCCCCAGGGCGCCGAGCTCACCCTCAGCCGCTACGCCCCGGGGTGATCTGGGGGGCGAAGCTGGACCGGGCGGCGATGAGCCAGCGGTCGTCCTCGCGGACGATGGCGTAGTCCAGGGCGGCTTTCGGCGTTCTGGTCTGCTAGGTGGTTGACTTCCAACCACTCGGCAGACCAGAAGCGGGGTCGTCGAGGCGCACCCGGCCGCTGGCCAGCCGCACGTGGGGGTACGAGAGCGTGGTGGCGTGGGCGGCGGCGTCGCCGGCGTTGAAGGTCTCGAGGAAGGCGCCCGTGACCGCCATCGCGCCCTCGACCGGATCGTCATCGACCATGGCCCTCACCCTGGCGTCGCCCCCGCCCCCGGCGCAACCGGGAGGCGCGGGGGATCAGGCGATGCCGGCCGCCGCGTCCATCCGCTGCAGCAGGTCGTGGGCCGCCAGCTCCACGGCCTTGTGGCGCCACTGGGACGCCCGGTACACGCAGGCGATCAGCCCCATCCGGTGGACCCGGCGGAAGTCGCCGTACACGAACGCGTAGCGGGCCTTGGTGCCGTCGGCGGCACCCTCGGTCAGCCCCAGGTGCCACGCGGCGTAGTCGTCCCAGCTGTGGCGCTCGAGGAAGTCGTTCTGGTCGGCGGCCCCCGGCTGGGCCTCCTGCCAGTCGCTCTCCAGCACGTACTGGCGGGCGTCGATGAGCTCGCGGCACCGGGCCACGCCGGCCTCGTTGACGGTGTAGGCGGCCATGACGGTTGCGTGGCTACCCCGAGGCCGGGGGGCCTACACCGCCGGTCAGAACGCCGGGTCCTGCCACCACGGGTAGGTCGGCGGCACGTCGGCGGGCACCCGGCCCGGGAAGACGGGCGGCCGCTTCTCCAGGAAGCTGGCCACCCCCTCCTGCACGTCGGCGCCCCGCCCGAGGGCGTCGATGAGCGCCGAGTCGACCCGGTGGGCGGCCATCGGGTGGGGCTCGCCCAGCATGCGCCACAGCATCGCCCGGGTCAGCGTGACCGACACCGCCGAGGCCGACGAGGCGATCTCGCCGGCGATCGCGTAGGCGGCCGGCAGCAGCTCGTCGGGCTCGTGCACCGAGCGGACCAGGCCGCCGGCCAGGGCCTCGTCGGCCCCGAACACCCGCCCGGTGGCGCACCACTCCATGGCCCGGCTGATGCCCACCACCCGGGGCAGGAACCACGACGAGCACGCCTCGGGGACCAGGCCGCGCCGGGCGAACACGAAGCCGAAGCGGGCGGCCGTCGACGCCAGGCGGACGTCGAACGGCAACGTCATCGTCACCCCGACCCCCACGGCCGGGCCGTTGACGGCACCGATGACCGGCTTGGTGCAGGCGAAGAACCGCAGCGCCACCAGTCCGCCCTCGTCGCGGTGGCGGCCGTCGGCCTCCATCTCGACGCCGGCCGCCGCCGCCAGGTCGCTTCCGTGGTCGAACGCGTCCCCGCCCCCGACCAGGTCGGCGCCGGCGCAGAACCCCCGGCCCCGCCCGGTCACCACCACGGCCCGGACCTCGGGGTCGGCGTCCACGGCGTCGAGGGCGTCGCACAGCTCGCGCTGCATCGTCACGGTGAAGGCGTTGAGCCGGTCGGGGCGGTCGAGCGTGATGGTGGCGACGCCGCGGGCGACGTCGTAGGCGATCTGCGTGGGGCTCATCCCCGCCGACCCTAAAGGTCACAGGGCGGCGGCGAGGAGTCGCAGGAGGAGGGATCCGGCGGCCGAGGTGGCATCGTGGCGGGTATGAGCGATCCGGACCAGCCCGGCGAGGACTTCGACGACGAGGTGCTGGGCGACGAGGAGTACCCACCCGACCGGCCGCTCGGGGTCGAGGCCGACGGCATCACCCAGGTGGAGGAGGAGGGCGGCGAGTCCTTCTACCACCGCGACCTCGACACCGAGCCCGAGGTGTGGGAGGAGGACGACGTCGACGACGAGGACGAGGTCGGCGAGCTGATCGGCGACGCCGACGTCGGGGAGGTCGACGACGAGGCCGACCTCGTGGCCGCGGCCGCCGGCGACGACGAGGACCTCGGTCCCCTGGCCCCCGACGACGAGTTCAGCGGCGACGAGACCACCCGCGACGTCGCCACCGAGCGGGTGCCCGAGCCGGCCGAGGAGGCCGCCGTCCACCTCGACGAGGACGACGGCGAGGTCTAGTGCGGCGCCCCCACGGCCGCCGTGGGGGTGAACCGCACGGGCAGGTGCTTGATGCCGCCCACCAGCGGGATGCCCAGCGACTGGAGCGGCACCGGGTCGCCCGCCACCTCGATGTCGGGCAGCCGGGCGAACAGCTGGCGGAACACCACGGCCAGCTCGCGCCGGGCCAGGTGGGCCCCCAGGCAGAAGTGGGGGCCGGGACCGCCGAAGCCGACATGGGGGTTGGGGTCGCGGCGCACGTCGAAGCGCTCGGGGTCGGCGAACTCGCGGGGGTCGCGGTTGGCGGCCCCGTAGAACAGCACCACCTTGTCGCCCGCCACGAAGTCGTGGCCCGACAAGGTCAGGTCCCGGGTCAGCGTGCGCCGCATGAAGGTCACCGGCGAGGCCACCCGCACGATCTCCTCCACCGCCGAGCCGGTCACGCCCTCGACGTCGGCCTGCCACACGGCCCGCTGGTCGGGATTCTCGGCCAGCAGCTGCATGCCGTGGCTGATGGCCGTGCGGGTCGTGTCGTTGCCGGCCACCGCCAGCAGGATGAAGAACGGCGCGATCTCGCCTGGCGCCAGCATGTCGTCGCCGACGTCGGCGTGGACCAGCGCCGAGGTCAGGTCGTCACCGGGATGGGCCCGGCGGTGCTCGGCCACCTCGTGCATGAGCTGGGTGAGCGCCATGCCGGCCTCGAACATGGCGGTGGGCAGGTCGCGGCCGGCCAGCACCTCGGGGTCGCCGGCGCCGAGGATGACGTTGGTGGCGTCGAGGACCGTGGAGAACTCGCTGCGGGGGATGCCCATCATGTCGCAGATGATCAGCAGCGGGAACGGCTTGGCCAGCACCTCCACCAGGTCGACCTCGCCCTGGTCGCACCAGCCGTCGATGACCTCGGTGCAGATGGTCTCGACCGAGTCGAGCACCTTCTGGAGCTGCCGGGGCGTGAAAGAGCGGGACACGATGCCCCGCTGGCGGGCGTGGCGGGGGTCGTCCATGGCGATGAACGACCCGAAGAACTCCATGGCCTGGGCCGGCATGTCCTGGATGCTGGTGGAGCCCCGCCCGGAGCAGAAGTCGAGCGGCCGCCGGCTGATCTCGACCACCTCGGCGTAGCGGGTGACGGCGTAGAAGTCCTCGGTGGTGCCGAGCATGGCGTTGACGACCGTGGCCGGCACGAACGGCCCGGTCTCCCGCAGCTCGGCGAACTGCGCCATCCGCTCGGCCAGCGGCTGGTGCCAGAAGGCCGGATCGGAGATCGACATCGCCGTGGGCATGGGCTGCACCTCGTCCCCTCGTCCGTGCAGGTGCCGGCAGGCTAGCGGCGAGGGCCCGGACCGCGGACGGGGCGCACGACCGAGCGCCGGACCGCGGTCACGGCCGGGCAACGCCCGGACCGGCGCCGGCGGCCCGCACGCAGGTCGGCGCTGGTGCCGCCCATACTGGACCGGTGGCGACGACCGGCGAGCTCGACTGGGTGCTCCACGTCGACATCGACGAGTTCCTGGCCGCCGTCGAGGTGGCCCGGCACCCCGAGCTGCGGGGGCGGCCGGTCGTGGTGGGCGGGGCCGGCGATCCGACCCAGCGGGGGGTCGTGGCCACCGCGTCCTACGCCGCCCGCGAGTTCGGCGTGCACTCGGGCATGCCGCTGCGCACCGCCGCCCGGCTGTGCCCCGACGCCACGTTCCTGCCGTCGGACCAACCAGCCTACGAGGCCGTGTCCGAGCAGGTCATGGCCACCCTGCGGGAGTTCGGCGTCGTCGAGGTGCTCGGGTGGGACGAGGCCTTCCTCGGTACCCCCACCGACGACCCCGAGGGCCTGGCCGGCGACGTGCGGCGGGCGGTCGCCGACGCCACCGGGATGGTCTGCTCGGTCGGCATCGGCGACAACCGGCTGCGGGCCAAGGTGGCCACCGGGTTCGCCAAGCCCGCCGGCGTCTACCGGCTGAGCCGGCACAACTGGGTGGCCGTCATGGGCGAGCGGCCGCCCGACGCGCTGTGGGGCGTGGGGGCCAGGACCGCCCGCAAGCTGGCCGACCTCGGCATCACCACCGTCGCCGGCCTGGCGCTGGCCGATCCCGCCGCCCTGGCCGACCGGTTCGGGCCCACCATGGGCCCCTGGTTCCGGGCGCTGGCCCACGGCGCGGGCGGGGCCACCGTGTCCGACGCGCCCTACGTCGCCAGGTCCCGCAGCCGGGAGACGACCTTCCAGCGCAACATCGCCGACCCGGAGGCGCTGGGCGACCAGGTTCGGCTGCTGGCCGCCCGGGTGGCCGAGGACGTGGCCGAGGAGGGCCGGCCGGCGGTGCGGGTGGCGGTCAAGGTCCGGTTCGCGCCCTTCTTCACCCACACCCGCAGCGTCTCCCTCGGCCGACCCACCGGCGACCCCGCCGCCATCGAGGCCGGCGCCCTGGCCGCGCTGGCCCGGTTCGACCTGGGCCAGCCCGTGCGGCTGCTGGGCGTGCGGGCGGACTTCCCGGCGCCGTGCTGATCGCCGGGGGCGAGGTCGGCGGGCGGCCCGTCGACGTCCGGGTGGCCGGCGACCGGATCGTGGCCGTCGGCCCCGGCCTCGACCGCCGGTCCGGCGAGGACGTGGTCGAGGCGATCGGCCGGGCGGTGATCCCCGCCCTCCACGACCACCACGTGCACCTGCGGGCGATGGCGGCCGCCCACGGCTCGCTCGACGTGGGCCCGGCGGCGACCGCCGACGCGGGCGCCCTCGACGCCCGGCTGCGGGGCGCGGCGGCCGACCTCCCCCCCGGGGCGTGGGTGCGGGCCGTCGGGTACCACGAGGCGGTGGCCGGCCCGCTTGACCGGCACCGGCTCGACGCTGCCGTCCCCGACCGGCCCGTGCGGGTCCAGCACCGCAGCGGGGCCCAGTGGGTGCTCAACTCGGCCGCCCTGGCGGCCGTGGGCGCCGGCGACCACGACCGGCCGGGGGTCGAGACCGACGTGGACGGCCGGCCCACCGGTCGGCTCTGGCGCCTCGACGGCTGGCTGGCCCGGGTGACGCCGCCGGCCCCCGGTGACCTCGGCGCCGTGTCCCGGGCGGCGGCCGAGCGGGGGGTGGCGGGGTTCACCGACGCCGACCCGTCCCGCACCCAGGCCGACGTCGACGCCCTGGCCGCCGCCGCCCGCAGCGGCGGGGTCCGGCAGCGGGTCACCGTGATGAGCGCCGGCGGGCTGGCCCTCGACGCGGGCGCCGGGCTGACGGCCGGCCCCCGCAAGCTGCTGCTCGACGACGCCACCCTGCCGCCGGTCGGCGAGATCGCGGCCTGGTGCGCGGCCGCCCACGACGCCGGCGAGCCGGTGGCGGTCCACTGCGTGACCCGCCTCCAGCTGGTCGCCACCCTGGCCGCCCTGGCCGAGTGCGGGACCCGGGCCGGCGACCGCATCGAGCACGGGGCGGTCGTGCCCCCCGACCTGCGGCCCGAGCTGGCCCGTCTCCGGCTGACCGTCGTCACCCAGCCCAACTTCGTGGCCGAGCGGGGCGACGAGTACCTGACCGACGTCGACCCCGACGACCGCCCGCTGCTCTACCCGTGCGCCTAGCTGCTGGCCGCCGGGGTGGCCGTGGCCGCCGGGACCGACGCCCCGTTCGGCGCCGCCGACCCCTGGGCCGCCATGCGGGCCGCCGTCGAACGCCGCACCCGGTCGGGCGCCGTGGTGGGGGCCGGCGAGCGGGTCGACCCGGCGACGGCCCTCGGCCTGTTCCTCGGGCGGCCCGACGCCCCCGCCGTCCCCCGGCGGGTGGCGCCCGGCGCCCCGGCGGACCTGTGTGTCCTGGACCGCCCGCTGGCCGCGGTCCTCGCGTACCCCGGGCCCAACCCGGTGGCCGTCACGGTCGCCCGCGGCCGGGTCGTGGCCGACAACCGCTGACCCGCCCGGCGGGCGCTACCCGGCGCGCGGGGCGTCCTGGCCGGCGATGGTCACGGCCTCGGCGCCGCCCTCGGTCGGCTGCCAGTGCGACGGCTCGCCCTCGACCTCGACCAGCGCGCCCCGGCGCTCCAGGGCCCGCAGGTGGGCGACGGCCTCGCCCACGGCGGCGCGGCGCATGAACCCCTCGATCTGGTCCCACGGGCGGGACCACACCATGCGGCTGGCGATCCCCCAGGCCGTCGTGTGGCCGGCGCCGATGGCGGCGAGCACCTCGCGGAAGCGCTCGGCGTGGTGACGCTTCAGCTCGTCGAGCCGGTTGTGGAGGCCGACGAAACGGTACTCGTGGGCGGGCAGGACCTCGCTCGGCTGGTAGGCGGCCAGCTTGTCCAGCGCCTGCAGGAAGTCGCCCAGCGGATCGTCGCCGGCCTGCGGGTGGAACGAGATGTTGGGCGTGATGCGGGGCAGTACGTGGTCGCCTGTGAGCAGCACTTCGTTGGCCGGCTCCCAGAAGCACAGGTGGCCGGGGGTGTGACCGGGCGTCCAGATGGCGGACAGGTCCCAGCCCGGGACGTCGGGGCGGGCGCCGTCCTCGAGCAGCACGTCGGGCAGGACCGGGTCGACCAGCGGCCGCACCGGCATGGCCGCGAGCGACAGGGCCGACACCTCATCGGGGGGCGCGCCCATGCGCCGGAGCATCGCGCCCACCCGGTCGATGAGGTCGGCGGGCTCGATGTAGCGGTCCTGGATCAGCCGGGCGTCGGCCGGATGGAGCGAGATCCACGCGCCCGAGGCCTCCCGCACCCTCCCGGCCAGCCCGTAGTGGTCGGGGTGGATATGGGTCACCATCACGCCCCGGACGTCGGCCATCCCGTAGCCGGCGGTGGCCAGGCCCGCGTCGAGGGCGGCGTAGGCCTCGTCGGTGTTCCAGCCGGCGTCGACCAGGTAGACCCCCTGGTCGGACTCGAACACGTAGACGAACACGTAGCGCAGCGAGTTGTTCGGCAGCGGGACGGGCACCGAGGTGAGCCCGGGGCGCAGCCGTTCGACGGGCGGCAGCGGATCGGCGGGGGCGCCGGCGGCGTCGGTCATGCCCGCATTATCCCCCGAGCCTGCGTCGCGGCCGCAGGACGACGCCACGAGGACACGTGGTCGAGCTGCATGGTCCCCTCCTCGCCGACTAATTGAGGATCCTCTTTCTAGCAGCCGGCGGTCAGCTCGGCGACCACGGCGGCGGTGTCGGCCCCCAGGCCCGGGGCCCGGCCGGCCGCGGCCCGGGCGGCGGGGGCCGCGGCCTCGCCGCCGTCCGCCGCGGGCCAGAGGGCGCCGGCGTCATCACCCGCCACCGCGGCCGCCACGCGGGCGAGGGCCACGTCGATCAGGTGGCGCCCGCCGGCCGCCAGCAGGCGGGCGGCCGCGCCCGCGGCGGCCATCCCCGCCAGCGGATCGGCCACCGCGTCGGCCACGAAACGCGGCCGGCCGTCGCTCCCCCAGGCCACCAGCCCCCCGGCGGCCGCGGCGTCGTCGCCGAAGGCGACGCGGTCGGCGCCGGCCCCGTCCCGCCCGTGCCCGGTGATCGCCACCCACACCCGGGGACCGGGATCGGCGGCAAGGATCGCCTCCGCCTCGATCCCCAGCTGGCGGAGCGCGCGGGGCCGCGACCCCTCGACCACGACGTCGGCCGCCGCCAGCAGCCGGCGCAGGCAGGCGGACCCGGCGGGATCCCGGAGGTCGAGCGCCACCGCCCGGTGCCCGGCGTGCAGCAGGTCGAAGAACGCCGCCGGCCCCCGCCGGGCCCCGTCGGGGCGCCCGGTGGACTCGACCTTGACCACCCGGGCGCCTTGCAGGCCCAGCAGGTGCGCGCACAGCGGCCCGGCCCACAGCGACGACAGGTCGACCACGAGGGGCGGCCGCCCCGGCGGCGGCGCCTCGCCGACAGTGGTGGCCATCACACCCTCCCGGCCCACGTCCGCGGTCTCCCCCACCCTGGCCACCGGCAGGCCGAGCAGTCGGGCGGATCCGACCAGGTCGGCGGCGGGCGAGCCGGCGGCGGCCGCCGTCACCGCGGCCCACGGGTCGGGTGGCGCAGCGGCGAGGCCGAGCCAGGCCGGCACCAGGTCCTCGTCGTCGGGGCGGGCGAGCGAGACGGCCAGCCAGCCGTCGGCGGCCGCGAGGAGCCGGGTGGCACCGCCGCAGCTGGTCGCACCCCGCCGCGTGAGTCCGGCGATGGCGGCCCGCTCACCCAGGAGCGCCAGCCCGTCGACCCCGGCCGCCCGGCCGAGCGCCTCGATGCGGGTCACCACGCCGGCGGGGGCGACGAGCCCGGGCCCGCCGGCGTCGCCGGTGAGCGCCTGCGCGCCGCTGGCGGCCCACCGGGCCGCGGCTCCACCGGCCGGCGCGCTCACCCCTCCGGGCCCCCGACGGGCGCTGGGCGCGCCGCGCGCCGCCCGGTTGGGGCGGGCGTCGTCGGTCGGCATGGTCACGGCACTGTACGGTCAGCGCCGTGGAGGTGCGAGAGCCCGCCGAGCTGGCCGCGCTCGCCGCCTCGCCGCTCGCTGCCGAGCTGGTCGACGACGTGGTCGTCGTGGACGTCGACGGTCCCGGAGCGGCGGGCGCCGACCTGGAGCCGCTGGCCGACCTACCCGTGGTGGTCGTCGGCATCGGGGCCGGTCCCTGCCCGTACGTCGACGTGCTGGTGGCCGACGACGCCGCCGCCGAGGAGGTGGCCGCGGCGGCGGCCGCACACCCGTTGGCGGCCACGGCGCTGGTGCTGCACCTGCGGGCCTCCGAGCCGCTGGGGCTCTCGGCCGGGCTGGTGGCCGAGTCGGCCACCTACTCGGCGCTCCAGGCCGGGCCCGAGCACCGGGCCTGGCTGGCGGGACGGGCCACCCGGCCGCCGCGGGCCGACGACGGACAGCGGGTGCGGGTCAGCCGCCGCGGCCGCCGGGTCCACATCGCGCTGGCCCGCCCGGCGGCCCGCAACGCCGTGGACGCCGCCATGCAGCGGGCCCTGGTCGACGCCCTCGGCGCGGTCGGCGACGACGTCGACCAGGTCCTGGTGACGGGGGATGGTCCCGTTTTCAGCGCGGGCGGCGACCTCGACGAGTTCGGGTCGCTGGCCGACCCGGCCTCGGCCCACCTGCTGCGCCTGGCCCGCAGCCCGGCCCGGGCGATGGCGCGGGTGGCCGACCGGACCACCGTGGTCGTCCAGGGCGCCTGCCACGGCGCGGGGGTCGAGCTGCCCGCCTTCGCCCGCCGGGTGGTGGCCCGGCCCGACGCCACCTTCACGCTGCCCGAGGTGGCGATGGGCCTCGTCCCCGGGGCCGGCGGCACCGTGAGCCTCCCCCGGCGCATCGGCCGCCAGCGCACGGCGTGGATGGCGCTGACGGGGGCGGCGGTCGACGCCACCACCGCCCGGGCCTGGGGACTGGTCGACGAGGTGGCCCCGGGTCGTCAGAACCCGCCGTAGCGGGGCGGGCGCTTCTCCAGGAACGCGCGCACAGCCTCGCCCACGTCCTCGGTCATCGACGTCATGATCTGCGTGCGGTTCTCGAGGTCGATGCCCGCCTGGAGGCTTCCGACCTCGAGCTGGCTCCACATGACCTCCTTCGTCATCCACACGCCGGTCGGGCTGTTGGCGATGATCTCGTCGGCCACGTCGAGGGCGGCCTCGAGCACGGGCCGGTCCTCGACCACCCGGGACACGAGGCCCAGCCGGTCGGCCTCGGCGGCGTCGATGATCCGCCCGGTGAGCATCAGCTCGAAGGCCCGGGACGCACCGATGAGCCGGGGGAGGAGCCAGCTCACCCCGATGTCGCAGCCGGACAGGCCGATGCGGACGAAGGCGACGTTGAACCGGGCCTCGGGCGCCGCCAGCCGCACGTCGCTGGCCAGCGCCAGCGCCAGCCCGCCGCCGGCGGCCGGACCGTTGACGGCGGCGATGATCGGCTGGCGCAGCGACCGCATCTGCGGGACGAGCGAGGCGATGTGCTGCTGGGACGTCATGCCGGCGGCGATGCGGCCCATGCCGTCGGTGCCGGGGGCGCTGCCGGCGCCCTGGAGGTCGAGGCCCGCGCAGAAGCCCCGGCCGGCGCCGGTGAGCACGACCACCCGGGTGGCCAGGTCGCCACCGACCTCGGCCAGGCCCTCGTGCAGCTCGCGGACCAGCTCCTGGCTCATGGCGTTGAGGCGCTCGGGCCGGTTGAGGGTGATGAGCGCCACCCCGGAGCGCGGCGACGACAGCTCGATGGTGTTCATGCACACGTCCTAGTGCCCCGGCCCCGGGATGACACGACCCCGCAGAAAACGCGGCACCCTGTCTTTTTGGCGGGCGGTCCCCGCGAGAAGTCCTCGTCCCCGGCCGCGCTCAGCGCAGGCCGAGCGCCACGCACGCCGCGACCAGGTCGGGCATCGCGTCGGTGTCCGAGCAGGCGATGCCGGTGCCGGAGGTGACGACGGCCCAGTCGCCGTCGGCCGCGGTCAGGAACACCTGCTCGGTCTCGTAGCACGAGCCCTCGGGCTCGCCGCACATACCGGCGTCGGGGACCATGAGGGCGCGGGCGTAGCCGTTGCGGCACTGCCGCACGTCGATGCGCAGCAATGGCACGTCGGTGGTCGACTGGAGCAGGCGCATCATGGCGTCGCCGCCGCAGTCGGCCACCGCGAGGGGCTCCGGGGCTGGGGCCGCGGGCTCGGGGTCGGCCGCCGCCAGCACCCGGGGCACGTCGTCGCGGTCGACCTCGACCGGGACGCGGGCCGGCGCCGGCTCACCGCCCCCACCCCTGGCGGCCAGGACCCCGGCCGCCAGGAGCACCGGCACCGCCGGCGCCAGGAACAGGGTCAGTGACTTGTGCATGGGTGGACCTCCCGCCTCAGGAATCACCCCACCGACGCCGTGCCCCGGCCACGGGATGACACGACCCCGCAGAAAACGCGGCACCCTGTCGTTTTGGCGGGCGGCACGTCGTAGTGAGGGTGCGAGGCCGGCACGATGCCGGTCGCCACCACGACAGGAGACGAGACGATGACGCAGTACATGCTGTCCGTGCACATGGTCGAGGGTGCCGAGCCCCCCAGCCCCGAGGACATGCAGAAGTCCTTCGAGGACGTCGACACGTTCAACGCCGAGCTCCAGGAGAGCGGCGCCTGGGTGTTCGCGGGCGGCCTCCACCCGGCCGACACGGCCACGGTGGTGCACGTCACCGACGGCGAGGTCGTCACCACCGACGGCCCCTTCGCCGAGTCGAAGGAGCAGATCGGCGGGTTCTGGGTCGTCGAGGCCGCCGACCTCGACGCCGCCCTGGCCTGGGCGGCCAAGGGCGCGACCGCCTGCCGGGCGCCGGTCGAGGTGCGCCCGTTCCAGCCCAACGAGTGAGCGTGACCCCCGCCGCCACCGACGAGATCGGCCGGGTCTTCCGGGACGAGTCCGGCCGGGCGGTCGCCACGCTGGTCCGCCTCTTCGGCGACATCGACGTCGCCGAGGAGGCGGTCCAGGAGGCCTTCGTCACCGCCACCACCCGGTGGCCCGAGACCGGGCTCCCGCCCAACCCCGGGGCCTGGATCACCACCACCGCCCGCAACAAGGCCATCGACCGCCTGCGACGGGAGGGCAAGCGCCATGACCGCCACGCCGCCTCGGCCCGGCTCCACGACCACGACGACGAGCCGGCCGCGCCGGTCGGCCCCGTGATCGACGACCGCCTCCGCCTCATCTTCACCTGCTGCCACCCCGCCCTGTCCCGCCCGGCGCAGGTCGCCCTCACCCTGCGGCTGCTGGGGGGCCTGCAGACCCCCGAGATCGCGCGCGCCTTCCTGGTGTCGGAGGCGACGATGAACCAGCGGCTGGTGCGGGCCAAGCGCAAGATCCGAGCCGCCAACATCCCGTACCGGGTGCCGGGCGACGCCGAGCTGCCCGACCGGCTGGGCGCGGTGTTGGCCGTCATCTACCTCGTCTTCAACGAGGGCTACACCGCCTCGTCCGGCACCGACCTGGTGCGCGACGACCTGTGCGCCGAGGCCGTCCGCCTGGCCCGCCTCGTGGTCGAGCTCATGCCCGACGAGCCCGAGGCCCGGGGGCTGCTGGCCCTGCTGCTGCTGACCGCCGCCCGCCGTCCGGCCCGCACGGCGGCCGACGGGTCGCTGGTGCGGCTGCCCGACCAGGACCGCGGGCGGTGGGACCGCGCGCTCATCGCCGAGGGCCAGGACCTGGTGCGCGCGTGCCTGCGCCGCAACCAGCCGGGCCCGTACCAGATCCAGGCGGCCATCAACGCGGTGCACGGCGACGCCCGCCGGGCCGCCGACACCGACTGGCGCCAGATCGTCGCCCTCTACGACCAGCTCATGGCCTACAGCCCCACCCCGGTGGTGGCGCTGAACCGGGCGGTGGCCGTGGCCGAGGTCGAGGGGCCGGACGCGGGGCTGGCGGCCGTCGAGGACCTGCGGGGCGAGCTCGACGGCTACCAGATGCTCCACGCCATCCGGGCCGACCTGCTGGCCCGGGCCGGGCGCGCCGGCGAGGCGGCCGAGGCCTACCGCACCGCCATCGCCCTCACCGACAACGTGGCCGAGCGCCGCTTCCTCACCGGGCGCCTGACGGCACTATGAGTACACTCAACTCGCCGAGGGGGAACAGGAGCCCGCGATGAGCACTCTGAACGGACGCGTCGCCGTCATCACCGGCGCGGGGCGCGGCATCGGCCGGGAGCACGCCCTCCTGTTCGCCAGCGAGGGGGCCAAGGTCGTGGTCAACGACCTCGGCGGCAACCCCGACGGGACCGGGGCCGACGCGTCGCCCGCCCGGCAGGTGGCGGACGAGATCGTGGCCGCGGGCGGCGAGGCCGTCGCCAACCACGACGACGTCACCGACTGGGACGGCGCCAAGCGCATGGTCGACACGGCGGTCGACGCGTTCGGCGACCTCCACGTGCTGGTCAACAACGCCGGCATCCTGCGGGACCGCATGCTCGTCAACATGAGCGAGGACGAGTGGGACGCCGTGATCGCGGTCCACCTCAAGGGCCACTTCTGCCCGCTGCGCCATGCCGCCGCCTACTGGCGGGACCAGCACAAGGCCGGCGCCGAGGCGCCCCGGGCCGTGGTCAACACGTCGTCGACCTCGGGCCTGTTCGGCAACATCGGCCAGACCAACTACGGCGCGGCCAAGATGGGCATCGGGGCGCTCACGATCATCGCCGCCCAGGAGCTGGCCCGGTACCGGGTGCGGGTCAACGCCATCGCTCCCGCCGCCCTCACCCGCCTGACCGCCGGGCTCACCGGCCAGGTCGAGGAGGGCGCAGCCGGCGGGGCCATGGACCCGGCCAACGTCTCGCCCTTCGTCGCCTACCTGTCGACCGAGCACTGCCCCATCACGGGCCGGGCCTTCTTCGTTGTCGGCGGGCAGGTCCACCTGTTCCAGCCGTGGGCCCTCATCGACAAGGTCGAGACCGACGGGCGGTGGACCGTCGAGGACCTCGAGATCCAGGCGGCCCGCTTCGCCGAGGTGCCCTTCCACCTCGGCAACCCCTTCGGGCGCTGACGTGCAGCCGCCGGCTGGCCCCCGTCGAGGGATGGACGAGGCCGTGCGGCTCAGCGCATCCAGTCGACCAGCGCGTCGAGGTGGCGGCGCATCCGGTGGCGGGCCAGCTCGTGATCGCCGGCCAGGATGGCCTCGACGATGCGCTGGTGGACGTCGATGACCTCCTCGGTGGCCCGCAGGCCGGGCGCGCCCACCGGAGCCGTCGCGTGCAGGACGGTGAGCCGGATCAGCACCAGCGTCAGCAGCTCGAGCACCGGATTGCCGGCCACCGCCGCCAGCACGCTGTGGAGGTCCTGGCCCGCCACGGGGACGCCGTCGCGGGACCCCGAGCGCTCGAGCGCCGGCACCTCCCGCAGGGTGCAGGCGCCCTCGTCGTCGAGATCGGCCACGACCCGGTCGAGCACGGCCATCTCGACGGCGCCCCGCACCTCCAACAGCTGGTCGGGCCGGATGCCCTGCCGGGCGACCTGGAGGGTCACCGCGTCGCTGACGGCCTCGACCCCGGGCTCGGCCACGAAGAGCCCGCCGCCCGGGCCCCGGCGCATGCGGGCGACCTGGTGGTGCTCGAGCACCCGCACCGCCTCGCGGAGCACGGCGCGGCTGACGTCGTAGCGCGCCATCAGCTCGGCCTCGGAGCCGAGCAGCGTGCCCACGGGCCAGCCGGCGGCCGCGATCTCGGCGAAGATCTGGCGGGCGGTGGCCTCGGCCCGCTTGTCGCCGGGGCTCACGGCGTCCGTGAGCTCGGCCAGGCGGCGGCGCGACGGGCGGCGGGCTCGCAGGTAGCC
>DASXRH010000303.1:0-2747 GCA_036506715.1 Acidimicrobiales bacterium | reverse complement strand
GAGAGCCCATCGACGCTGTCCTAGACGTCTCCAGACGCACCCCGGCGGGCGCTAGGCGGGCATTCTCCTCCAGGGACGGGGTTCGTGCCCCGCGCCCGGGCGCCGGTACGTTGTCCGGCGTGCCCCTGGTCATCCAGAAGTACGGCGGGACCGCCGTCGCCGACCCCGACCGCATCCGCGAGGTCGCGGACCACGTCGCCCGCACGATCCGCCACGGCAGCGACGTCGTGGTGGTGGTCAGCGCCATGGGCAAGGAGACCGACGACCTGATCCGGCTGGCCGGGGACGTGTCCGGGGTACGGCCGGGCCGCGAGATGGACATGCTGGTCACCGCGGGCGAGCGCAAGGCCATGGCCCTGCTGTGCATGGCGCTGCACTCGGTCGGGGTGGCGGCCGACAGCTTCACGGGCAGTCAGGCCGGCTTCATCACCGACACCAACCACACCAACGCCAAGATCGTCGACCTGCGGCCCGACCGGCTGCGCAAGGCCATCGACTCGGGGCGGGTGCCGGTGGTCGGGGGCGCCCAGGGCGTGTCCACCGACCACGACGTCACCTTCCTCGGCCGGGGGGGCTCCGACACCACCGCGGTCGCCCTGTGCCATGCGCTCGAGGGCGACGCCTGCGAGCTCTACACCGACGTCCCCGGCGTGTTCACCGCCGACCCCCGGCTGGTGCCCCAGGCCCGGCGCATGGCCGCCGTGTCGTTCGACGAGCTGCTGGAGATGACCGCCACCGGCTGCCCCAAGCCGGCCATGCGCTCGGTCGAGTACGCCCGCCGCTGGGGGGTCACGCTGCACGTCCGCTCGGCCTTCACGTGGGAACCGGGCACCTGGGTCACCGAGGAGGATCCGTCCATGGAGCAGGCCGTCGTCTCCGCCGTCACGCACGACACAAGCGAGGCCAAGGTCACCGTGTCGGGGGTGCCCGACCACCCCGGCATCGCCGCCCGCCTGTTCCGCCAGCTGGCCGAGGTCGACGTCAACGTGGACATGATCGTGCAGAACGTCAGCGACCACGGGGTCACCGACATCTCGTTCACGGTGCCCCGATCCGACCTGGTGGCGGGCACCGAGGTGTGCGAGCGTTTGGCCGCGGAGATCGGGGCCACCGGCGTGTCGTCCGACGGCGACATCGCCCGGGTGAGCATCATCGGCGCCGGCATGAAGTCCAACCCCGGCGTCGCCGCCACCATGTTCGAGGTGCTGGCCGGCGAGGGCATCAACATCGAGATGATCTCGACCTCCGCCATCCGCACCTCGTGCGTGGTGCGCGAGGGCCAGATCGAGCGGGCGGTGCAGACCCTGCACGACGCGTTCGGCCTCGACGCCTGAGCTCCCGGATACCGGTTGGGAGCGCGCCGGGCGCGGCCGTACCCTTGCGTGCCATGTCTGGAGTGCGAGTGGGCGTCGTCGGCGCCACCGGTCAGGTCGGCGGCGTCATGCGCGACGTGCTGGCGCAGCGCGACTTCCCCGTCGCCCACATCCGCTACTTCGCCTCGGCCCGGTCGGTCGGCCGCACGCTGCCGTGGCGCGACGCCGACGTCCCGGTGGAGGACGCCGCCACCGCCGACTGGGCCGGCATCGACATCGCCCTGTTCTCGGCCGGCGCCACCACGTCGCGGGCCCTCGCCCCGCGGGTCGCCGCCGCCGGCGCCACCGTCATCGACAACTCGTCCGCCTGGCGCATGGACCCCGACGTGCCGCTGGTCGTGTCCGAGGTCAACCCCGACGACCTCGACCAGGCCCGCAAGGGCATCGTGGCCAACCCCAACTGCACGACGATGGCGGCCATGCCTGTGCTGGCGCCGCTGCACCGGGCCGCCGGTCTGCGCCGCCTGGTGGTCAGCACCTACCAGGCGGTCTCGGGCGCCGGGCTCGACGGCGTGGCCGAGCTCGACGAGCAGGTGCGCAAGGTGGCCGACGGCGCCGCCGCGCTGACCTTCGACGGCCGGGCCGTCGACTTCCCCGAGCCCCGCAAGTTCGCTGCGCCGGTTGCGTTCAACGTGCTGCCGCTGGCCGGGTCGATCGTCGACGACGGCTCCGGCGACACGGACGAGGAGGTCAAGCTCCGCAACGAGAGCCGCAAGATCCTCGGCATCCCCGACCTGCCCGTGGCGGGCACGTGCGTGCGGGTGCCGGTGTTCACCGGCCACTCCCTGTCGATCGCCGCCGAGTTCACCCGGGACCTGCCGCCCGAGGAAGCTACGGCGCTGCTCGCCGGCGCACCGGGCGTGGTGGTGACCGACGTGCCCACGCCGCTGACCGCCGCCGGCACCGACCCGTCCTACGTCGGGCGCATCCGCCGCGACCCCACATCCGAGCGGGGGCTGCTGCTGTTCGTGACGGGCGACAACCTGCGCAAGGGCGCGGCGCTCAACGCGGTGCAGATCGCCGAGCTCCTGCTCGCCCGCCGCGCCCACTAGTCGCACACGCAGGGCCGGCGCCCGCAGCGGGGGCAGCCGTCGGCGTAGCGCTGCGCCGCCTCGTCGAGCCGGAGGCCGAGCTGGTCGGCGAGCGAGGCCAGCCAGGCCAGCACGTCACCCAGCTCGTGGAGCTGCGCCGCCCGGTCGCCCTTGCGCACCGCCTGGGCCAGCTCGCCCAGCTCCTCGGTCAGCCAGGCCACGGTGGCGGGCACACCCCGGGCCCGATCCCGCTCGCCGTATGTGTCGGCCATGAGCTGCTGGAAGGCGGCCAGGTCCATGGCCGCGCAGGCTAGGGGGCGCGCTCCCGGACCCGGACCGGCGG
>DASXRH010000302.1:0-2912 GCA_036506715.1 Acidimicrobiales bacterium | reverse complement strand
GCCGCCGCCCGGACCCGCGCCCGAGGGCGTGGCCGCCGGAGTCGGTGGCGACGGGGCCGAGACCGGGGGCGACGAGTGATGAAGGTCATCCTCCGCACCGACGTGAGCGAGCTGGGCAAGCGGGGCGACATCCTCGACGTGGCCGACGGCTACGCCCGCAACTACCTGGTGCCCAAGGGTCTGGCCATGAAGGCCACCGACGGGGCCGCCGACCAGGCGGCCAGCATGCGCCGGGCCCGCGACCTGCGCGACGCACAGGACCGCGCCGCGGCCGAGACGCTGGCCACCACGCTGGTGCCCCAGGTCGTCACCGTGACGGCCCGGGCGGGCAGCGAGGGCAGGCTGTTCGGCTCGGTCACCGCCGCCGACGTGTCGGCGGCCATCGAGGCCCAGACGAAGGTGCAGATCGACCGGCGCAAGCTGGTGATGCCCGAGCCCATCAAGACGCTCGGCACCCACACGGTCCCGGTCAAGCTGCACGCCGACGTCGAGTTCCCCGTCACGATCGACGTCGTGGCGCAGTGAGTGGCGGGCGGGTCCGACATGACTCGCCCGCCCGCCACACCATCCACAAGGCGTCCACAGGAGATGGGGCGGGTTTGGCCGCAGCGTGACGCCAAAGTGCCTCGGATGACACCGTCAGTGTCGACCGAGGCGGTCTATCCCCAGGGCCGGACGCATCGTCCACAGCGTTTCCCCCGGGTTGTTCCCCTTGTGATCCCCAACGCTGCGGCGACAGGGTGAACCTGCCATGGCCGCTGCCGACGTCTCCCCGCCGCCGCGCCGTCCCGCCCGGGGTGGACGCGTCCCCCCGCACGACCTCCAGGCCGAGGAGTCACTGCTCGGGGCCATGATGCTCGAGGCCGAGGCGATCGCCTCGGCCGCCGGCGTGCTGCGGGCGGACGACTTCTACAAGCCCGCCCACGCCCACATCTTCGACGCCGTCCACGCGCTCTACGCCGGGGGGCAGCCGGTCGACCCGGTCACGGTGGCCGACGAGCTGCGGCGCAACGGCCTGCTCGAGACCGTGGGCGGCCACCAGGTGCTGGTCGACATCATGGCGTCGACGCCGGCCACCACCAACGCCGCCGGCTACGCGCGCATCGTCGAGGAGCACGCCCTGCTGCGCCGGCTCATCGGCGTGGCCGGCGAGATCGCCGAGATCGGCTACGGCATGCCCGAGGACATCACCAAGGCGCTCGACCGGGCCGAGTCGATGGTCTACGACGTCAACCAGCGCCGGGTCACCGACAGCACGTCCAAGATCGAGGACCTGCTGGGCCTCAACCTCGACCGGCTCGAGCAGCTCTACGGCCGGGGCGACGCCGTCACCGGTGTGCCCACCGGCTACGTCGACCTCGACGAGCTGCTGTCGGGCCTGCAGCCCAGCACCCTGGTGGTAGTGGGCGCCCGGCCGTCCATGGGCAAGTGCGTGGCCTGGGACACCCCGGTGGTCGACCCCGCCTCCGGCGACCTGCGCACGGCGGCCGAGCTCCACCGGCGGGGCACCGTCGGCGGCCAGGTCGAGGTGCTCACGCTGGCCGGCGACCGCGTCGTGACGACCCGCCCCAGCGCCTTCGTCGACGACGGGGTCAAGCGCGTGTACCGGGTGCGCACGGCCACCGGCCGCCAGGTGCGCACGACGGCCAGCCACCCGTTCCTCACCGCCGCCGGCTGGCGGCCCCTGGCCGACCTGTCGCCCGGGCAGGTGGTGGGGGTGCCCGCCGCCGTGCCGGTGTTCGGCTCGGTGGCGCTGCCCTCCGACGAGGTGGTCATGCTCGCCCATCTGATGATGGCCCCAGGCGACTGCGACGAGGCCCCCAAGCTGTGGACCGACAACCGCGAGGTGGCGGCCGACCTCGAGTACCGGGGCGCCCGCTTCGGGGTGCGGGTGGCCGACCGCGCGCTGCCCGGCGGCGGCCGCACATGGGACGTGACCGCCGACCGTGAGCTGGCCGACCTCGCCCGCCGCCACCAGTTGGCGGTCCCCCTGGCGGCTCGCCGGGTGCCCGCGGCGGTGTTCCGCCTGCCCCGCGACCTGCTGGCCCGGTTCCTCAACCGGGCGTTGGGCGTCGGCGCCGCGCTGTGGCGACCCCAGCACGGCCGGCCCGGGCGACTCGTGGTCACCACCCGCAGCGAGGGTCTGGTCCGCGACCTCCAGCACCTCCTCCTGCGGTTCGGCATCGTGGCCACGGCGGCCCAGGCGGTCGTCGCCGTCGACCAGGCCACGTGGGTGGCCCACGAGCTCGTGGTCGACCGGCCCGACCAGCTGGTGGCCCTGGCCGCCGAGATCGGCCTGCTGGGCCAGGAGGCCGAGCTCGGCGCCGTGGTGGCCCACGCCCGCTCGGTGGCCGAGACCGAGCTCGCCTCGCTCGTGGGCGCGCCGGCCGACGGCGGCGGGGGTGCGGGGCTCGCGCTGGCCGGCCCGGGTGTCGCCGGCACCGTCGAGGGCGACGTGCTGTGGGACGAGATCGTGGCCATCGACGACGACGGCGACGAGCAGATCTACGACCTCACGGTGCCCGGCACCCACAACTTCGTGGCCGCCGACGTGTTCGTGCACAACACGTCGTTCGCGCTCGGCATGGGGGCGCACGCCGCGCTGCACGCCAACCGGCCGGTGCTGCTGTTCAGCCTCGAGATGGGCAGCCTCGAGCTGTCGCAGCGGTTGCTGTGCGGCGAGGCCCGCATCGACTCGGCCCGGGTCCGCACCGGCCGGCTCAGCGAAGACGACTGGTCCCGCATCAGCCAGGCCATCGGCCGGCTCGCGGCGGCCCCCATCTGGATCGACGACAACCCCAACCTCACGGTCATGGAGATCCGGGCCAAGGCCCGCCGGCTGCGCAGCCAGGTGGGCGACCTCGGCATGGTCATTGTCGACTACCTCCAGCTCATGAGCGGCCGGTCGGGTG
>DASXRH010000301.1:0-4966 GCA_036506715.1 Acidimicrobiales bacterium | reverse complement strand
GCACCGCCCGGAGCATGGGCATCGAAGTCCTCTCCTGAACACAAACCGCGGGAGAGCCTTCCGGCTCGCCGGCACCGCATAGACAATCATGCCAAGCAAACGATACAAAAAGGCGCTCGAGTCGGTGGAGGCCAGCAAATTCTATCCGCTGAAGGCGGGGGTTGAGGTCCTGATCCGCTTCCCGAAGGCGAAGTTCAACGAAACGGTGGAACTGGCCTTCCGCCTGGGGATTGATCCGAAACAGTCCGACCAGATGGTTCGCGGCACCGTTCCGCTCCCGCATGGGAGCGGCAAGACAGTGCGGGTGCTGGTCTTCGCCAAGCCAGGCGCGGCGGCCGATGCCGCCCGGGCGGCGTCGCTGCAGGGGTCGCAGGCGGCCGCCGAGGCGCAGGCCCAGGCGGCGGCCACCGACACGGTGTCGGGCGAGCGGCTGAACTGCCAGGGCGGGCCCGACGTGGCGACCACGTTCATCGGGGGGTTCGCTCGCGGCTCCACCGTGCACGTGACCGTGACCTGCACGGTGAACACCAGCGACCTCACCTACATCGGGCTGCCGGTCAGCGTGACGCTGACCGAGGAGGCGTGGGAGCCGATCGACACCCACCGGAGCCTGTGATGCGGCGCCGGAACGTCGCCGACGAGGGCCGGACCCCCACTGACGAGGGCATGGTGACGGTGTTCGTGGTGATGTTCGCCGTCGCGCTGGTATTCATGGTCGGGCTGGTGGTCGACGGCGGCCGGCTGCTGGCCGAGAGCCGGCAGGCCCGCAACGTGGCCGACTCCGCGGCCCGGGCCGGCGCCCAGGCCATCTCCGACGACGCCGTGCGCACCGGCCAGGCGGTGATCCTCGACCCCGACCAGGCCCACGTCCTGGCCTGCAACTTCCTCGCCAACACCCACTACACATGCCAGGGCGGATCGACGGTGTCGGTCGTCGGGAACCAGGTCACCGTCGACCTCGAAGGAAGCTACGACCTGACGCTCCTGCCCGGCGCCTCGCCGACGATCCGCGCCACCGGCAGCGCCTGCGTCGCCGTCGGCATCACCGCCGCCACGTGCTGACCGCCGGGGACGGTCGGCCACACTGGCGCCCGTGAGCCCCGGCATCGACGACGACCTGGACCTGGCCCTGCGGCTGGCCGACGCCGCCGACGAGGAGACCATGGGGTTCTTCACCGGCGACCCCGTGCCCCACGACATCAAGCCCGACGGCAGCCCGGTGTCGGCCGCCGACCTGGCCGTCGAGCGCCGCCTCGCCGCGCTCGTCGAGGCCCAGCGGCCGGCCGACGGCGTGCTGGGCGAGGAGGTCGGCGCGCTCGGGCCGTCCGGCCGGCGCTGGATCGTCGACGGCATCGACGGCACCGTCCTGTTCGTGGCCGGGCGGCGGGGGTGGGCGACCCAGATCGCCCTCGAGGTCGACGGCGAGGTGGTGGTGGGTGTGACGACCGGGCCGGCCGACGGCCACCGCTACTGGGCGGCCCGCGGCCGGGGGGCGTGGCGCCGCCGGGTGGGACCCGACGGGGCCGACGACGAGGTCGCCCGGATCCACGTGAGCGACGTGACCGACCTGGCGGGCGGGCGGTTCACCACGATCCCGCCGGCCGACGCCCTCACGCCCGAGCGGCTGCTGGTGGCGGGCCGGCTGGGGGAGGCCACCGCCGGCTACCTGCCGCCCCGCGAGCACGGCGCCCTGCTGGTGGCCGACGGCCGGGCCTCGATCTGCCTGCAGCTGGGGGGCGGGGCCTGGGACTTCGCCGCCCTCCAGGTGATCGTGGCCGAGGCGGGCGGCCGATACTCCGACGTCGCCGGCCGGCGGGACATCTACGGTGGCGGGCCGGTGCTCTTCTCCAACGGCCGCGTCCACGACGCCGCGCTCGCGGTCCTCGCCGCCGACCGCGCATGACCCCCGTCGCCCCCGAGGTCGAGCGGTTCCTGGCCACCGCGCCCAAGGTCGAGCTGCACCTCCACCTGGTGGGTTCGGCCTCGCCCGCCACCCTGGCCCGGCTGGCCGAGCGCCGCCCGGGGTCGGGTGTGCCCACCGACCCCGCCGAGCTGGCCGCGCTGTTCGCCTTCCGCGACTTCCCCCACTTCATCGACGTGTACACGGTGGTCAACGACCTGGTGCGCACGCCCGAGGACGTGGCCGACCTGGTGGCCGGAGCCGCCGCCGACCTGGCCGCCCACAACGTCCGCTACTGCGAGATGACCGTCACGCCGGCCATGCACGCCCCGGTCGGCTTGCCGCCCGGCGGGGTGGCCGAGGGCCTGGCCGACGGCCGCCGGCGGGCCGCCGAGCTGGGGGTGGCGCTGGCCTGGGTCTACGACATCCCCGGCCAGCTCGGCCGCGGCGGTGCCGAGCTGACCGTGCGGGCCGCCCTGGACGAGACGCCGGCCGGGCTGGTCGGCTTCGGGCTGGCCGGGGCAGAGGCGGGCATCGACCGGGACGGGTTCGGGTGGGCGTTCGACCGGGCCCGCGCGGCCGGGCTCGCGTCGCTGCCCCACGCCGGCGAGGGCGACGGCCCGGCCAGCGTGTGGGGCGCGCTCGACCGGCTGCACGCCGACCGCATCGGCCACGGGGTGCGGGCCGTCGAGGACCCGGCCCTGGTGGAGCGGCTGGCCGAGGCCGGCACGCCGCTGGAGGTGTGCCCCTCGTCCAACGTGTGCACCAGGGTGGTCCCGTCGCTGGCCGATCACCCCATCGCCGCCCTGCGGGACGCCGGGGTGGTGGTCACCGTCAACACCGACGACCCCCACATGTTCGGCACCGACCTCGACGAGGAGTACCGGCGGCTGTCCGCCACCTTCGGTTGGGGTGTCGCCGACCTGGCGGGCCTGGTCCGGGCCGGCATCGAGGCATCGCTGCTCGACCCCGCGGCCACGGCCGCCCTGGTCACCGAGGTCGACGTCGCCGCCGCCGCTGCGGCGGCGACCTCCCGGTGACGGCCGTCCTGCCCCCGGGTGAACGGTGCGTGGCGCGCGGTTCCGCCCTGCGGGCGCTACAACGGTGGCCATGAGCCAGCGTCCGCTGTCGGCCATCGTCCTCGCCGCCGGGCAGGGCACGCGCATGCGATCGGCCCGACCCAAGCCGCTGCACATGCTGTGCGGCCGGCCGCTGGTCCGCTACGTGCTCGACGCCGTGGCCGGCTGCGACGCGGACCGGGCGGTCGTGGTCGTGGGCTACGGCGCCGAGCTGGTCATCAAGTCCCTGCAGGAGGACGCCGGGCCGCTGCCGCTCGAGTTCGTCGAGCAGCGGGTCCAGCGGGGCACCGGCGACGCCGTGGCCGTCGGCCTCACCGGGCTGCCCGACGACGACTTCGCCGCCGACAGCGAGGACGGCGACGTGCTGGTCCTGCCGGGCGACACCCCGCTCATCCGGCCCGAGACCCTGGCCGCGCTGGTGCTCGAGCACCGGCTGTCGGGGGCGGCGTGCACCCTGCTCACGGCCCGCCTGGCCGATCCCACCGGCTACGGCCGGGTGGTGCGGGACAAGGACGGCCGGGTCCGCCGCATCGTCGAGCATCGCGACGCCGCAGGCCCCGAGCTGGCCATCGACGAGGTCAACACCGGCATCTACGTGTTCCGCCGGGGTCTGCTGGCCCCCGCGCTGCGCCGGATCGCCCCCGACAACGCCCAGGCCGAGCTGTACCTGACCGACGTGGTCGAGGTGCTGGCCGACGCCGGCCACCCGGTGGTGTCGCTGGCGGCCGACGACGCCGACGAGACCCACGGCGTCAACGACCGGGCCCAGCTGGCGGTGGCCGAGGCCGAGCTGCGGCGCCGCACCAACGACGCCTGGCTGCAGGCCGGCGTCACCATCGTCGACCCCGCCGCCACCTACATCGACGCCACCGTCACGCTGGCGCCCGACGTCACCCTGTTCCCGGGCACGGTGCTCCAGGGGGCCACGGTGGTGGCGGCCGGCAGCGAGATCGGGCCGTCCACCCGCCTGGTCGACACCCGGGTCGGGGAGCGGGCCCGCATCACCGAGTCGGTGGCCGCCCACGCCGAGGTGGGCGACGACGCCGTGGTCGGGCCGTTCGCGGTGCTCGAACCGGGTGCCCGTGTCGCTGGGGGCGCCCGGACGGGCCCGTTCTACACTGGAGGCAGCGGCTAGGCGCAGGTCCGCCGCCAGCGGGGAGAGGTCGATCGGATGGAGCTCGTCACCAAGAAGAAGCTGCACCTGGTCTCGGGCCAGGCCAACCTCCCGCTGGCCGAGGAGATCGCCGACTGCCTGGGCGTCCGCCTGGGCGAGGCCAACCTCGGCGCCTTCGCCAACGGCGAGGTCCATTGCCGGTTCGGCGAGTCCGTCCGGGGCATGGACGTGTTCATCATCCAGAGCCACGGCGCCAACGGCGAGATGTCGATCAACGACGCCATCATCGAGCACCTGGCCATGGTCGACGCCGCCCGCCGGGGCTCGGCCAAGCGCATCACCGCCGTCATGCCCTACTACGGCTACGGCCGCCAGGACCGCAAGGCCGAGGGCCGCGAGCCGATCACCGCCAAGCTGGTGGCCAACATGTTCGCCGTGGCCGGGGCGTCGCGGCTGGTGTCGGTCGACCTGCACAGCGGCCAGATCCAGGGGTTCTTCGACCAGCCGTTCGACCATCTGGTGGCCATGCCGGTGCTCATCGCCTACATGCGCCAGCACATGGGCGACGACCTGGTCGTGGTGTCGCCCGACGCCGGCCGGGTCAAGGTGGCCGAGCGCTACGCCAACGCCCTGCACGCCGACCTGGCCATCGTCCACAAGCGCCGGGTGCGCGGGCTCAGGAACCAGGTCGAGGCAAAGGAGGTCGTCGGCAACGTCGAGGGCCGCACCTGCGTCCTCGTCGACGACATGATCGACACCGGGTCGACCCTGGTGGCGGCGGCCGAGCAGCTGGTCGAGCGGGGGGCCAGCCAGGTGTGCGCGGCCGCCACCCACGGGGTGCTGTCGGGCCCGGCCATCGACCGGCTGAAGAAC
>DASXRH010000300.1:0-2523 GCA_036506715.1 Acidimicrobiales bacterium | reverse complement strand
AGCAGCACCGGTCCCGGCAGTGGCCCCAGGTGCGACAGCGCAGCCCGCGCGCCACCGCGGTCACCGGGCGAGAAGAAGGCGTGGATGACACCGGGTGGCACGATCTCGATGCGGCTCGGGTCGGCCCCGTAGAGGCGCTGCAGCTGCGAGGCCTCGGCCGGGCAGTTGGCCAGGATGGCATCGGAACAACCGATGACTTCGGCCTCGGCGTCGATGCGGCGCTGGGGCTCGGCGTCGCCGGTCTCGGCCTTGACCCGGGCGAGGGTGTGGAAGGTCGACACCAGCGGCAGGTCGAGCTCGTGCTTGAGCCGGTGCCCGGCCACGCCCGAGAGCCAGTAGTTGGCGTGGAGGGCGTCGGCTCCGGCGTCGGTGCCCGCGACCCCCCCGGTGAGGTGGCCGAGCACGCCCTCGGCAAATTCGTCCACGACCTCGGGCAGGGCCTCCTTGGGCAGGTCGACCCGGCCGGCGGGCACGTGGACCACCCGGAACCCGGGCTCGACCTCGACCACGTCGGGCAGGTCGTCACTCCAGCGACGGGTGTAGACGTCACTGGTCACCCCGGCCTGGGCCAGAGCCGAGACCAGCTCGCGTACGTACACGTTCATGCCACCGCTGTCGCCCGCTCCGGGCTGGGCCAGCGGCGACGTGTGCAACGAGAGGACGGCGAGACGGCGCACCATCAGCCTCTGAACACCGACGCGGCATGGGAGATTCCAGCCGACGGGCACGTGTCAGGGGGATGGGGGCGGGGTAGCTTGCGCAGGTCCGCCCACGACCCCAAGGAGTGCCGATGGCTTTCGAGCTGCCTCCGCTGCCGTATTCCCGGGACGCACTCGCCCCCCACATGAGCGAGCGAACGCTCGACTTCCACTACGGCAAGCACCACCAGGCCTACGTGACGAACCTCAACAACCTCGTCGAGGGCACCGAGAACGCTGACAAGCCGCTGGAGGAGATCATCCTCAGCGCCGAGCCGGGCGGGATCTTCAACAACGCCGCTCAGGTGTGGAACCACACGTTCTTCTGGAGCTGCATGACGCCCGGTGGCGGCGGCGAGCCTGACGGCGATGTCAAGACGGCCATCGAGTCGGCCTTCGGGTCCGTCGACGGGTTCAAGCAGACCTTCACGGACAAGGCCAAGACGCTGTTCGGCTCGGGCTGGACATGGCTGGCCAAGGGCGACGACGGCGGCCTGGAGATCCTCCAGACCAAGGACGCCGACCTCCCCCTCAAGCACGGCAAGACGGCGCTGCTCACCCTCGACGTGTGGGAGCACGCCTACTACCTCGACTACCAGAACGCTCGGCCGGCCTACATCGAGACCTGGCTGAACAACCTGGTGAACTGGGAGTTCGCGGCCGAGAACCTCGCCAAGTCCTGACCGTCCCCCCTTCGGGGCATCCTCGCTCGGCCCGGCACCCTGGTGCCGGGCCGTGTCGCGCCCGGTGTCAGATGGCTCCGGCGGCCACGGCCCAGAGCGGCGCGAGGAGCAGCAGCGTGTCGATGCGCCGCAGGGCCGACGCCGGGGCGCCGGCGCCGGGCAGTACCGCCGAGGCGAGTATCTGGCCGAAGGGGTAGGCCAGCGCGGCGAAGGCGAGGAGGGCCACGCCGGCGGTGTCGAACGGCTCGACCAGCAGTTGGGCCAGCGGGAGGGCGATGAGGGTCGCGGTGGTGATGCCGGCCAGCGGCCCCTCGAGCGGGTTGGAGGCACCCGAGCCGACGATGTAGTCGGCTGCCTCGTAGGCGCTGGCCAAGGCGAGCAGGACGACGGCGGCGATGACCGAGTCCTGGCGGACCAGCACGAACGCACCGCAACCGATGGCGGGCACGGCCGTCAGGCACAGGATGCCGGCTGCGGCCAAGCGGCCACCGGGTCCCCGCATGCGGGCACCGTCGGGGGCGAGCGACGAGCCGACCGCGGCGACGGCCGCCACGCCCAGCGTGCCGACGAGCATCGGCGTGCCGCCGAGGGCGGCGATCACGGGCACGCCGGCGAGCCCGGCGGCCATGTCGGCCTGCCAGTTGGTGATGCCCCAGGCCCGGGCGATCTGGCGGCCCGCCAGGCCGGCCGCCACTGCGTACACGGCGGCGGCGGTGAAGGGGCTGATCAGCGTGGCCAGCATCGCGCCGACGAACCACGCTACGCCCAGGCGGACCCGGGGACCCTCGATGTCGTACACGACCGCCAGCCGGCGCCGGTCGATGCGGTGAGGGCGGGCGGCGGGCGGGCGGGGGGCGGGGGCGGGGCCGTGGGCCATCGGCAGGGCCGCCGCCGGCTCGGGGTCGGGTAGGAACGGGGGGAGTCGGTCATCGACGGCGGGGTCGCCCAGCTCCTCGGGGGCAGGGACGAAGACCTGCCGGGGCGGCTCCGACGGGAGGGGCGGGCCGATCGGCGGCGGACCGGCGGGTCCCGGCTGGAGCGAGCTCAGCGGGGGTCCGGCGCCGACCGTGAGGTCGGCCGCATCGGGGGCGGGCCAGTGGTCGCCGGAGATCGGCTGAGAGGGCCCCCACTCGTCGCCCGAA
>DASXRH010000299.1:0-2521 GCA_036506715.1 Acidimicrobiales bacterium | reverse complement strand
GCCCGGCCCGCGTCGGGCACGTGGTGCAGCACGTAGTTGGCCAGGACCACGTCGAACGATCCCGGGCGGAACGGCAGCTCCTGGACGTCGGCCACCCGGCCGATCGTGCGCCGGTAGCGACCCAGGGACCCCACCCGGTCGAGCGCCTCGGTGACCATGCCGGGCGACAGGTCGGTGAGGGTCAGGTCGAGGTCGCCCGGCAGCCGGGCCGCGGCCTCGGCCCACATCCATCCGGCCCCGCACCCGACCTCGAGCACCTGGGCGTCGCGGGGCCACGGCACCTGGGTGGCCAACCACGGGAACCAGGCCACCGGGGCGGTGCCGTACTTGACGTGGAGGCGCGCCCGGGCGGCCAGCCGCGAGCTGTCGCGGTACTGGACCTCGCGCAGGTAGGCCTGGCCGGCCCCCGCGACGCGTTGTGCGCGTCCCCCCATGCGGCCCGGACCGTAGTCGCTGCGCGAGATCAGTAGCGCAGGCCGGGCGCGCGGGTGCCGAAGACGTCGGTGTTGAGCCGGGTCCCGAGGGTGGCGGCGTCCCAGCGCTTGCCGCCGTTGGAGATGGTGGGGCCGTCGGTCCAGCCCCGCATCCAGATGATGTTCTCGGCCACCGCCCGGATCACCTGGCCGGTCACGTGCTGGGCCTCGTCGGAGGCCAGCCACGCCACCAGCGGCGACGACGTCGCCGGGTCCATCGGGTTGAACTCGTCGTCGCCCAGGTCGTCGGGCTCGATCACCGCGGGGGCGCCGGGCATGGTGGCGGTGATGCGGGTGGCGCCGGCCGGCCCGACGGCATTGACGGTGACGCCCATCCGGTAGAGCTCGAGGCTGAGCGTCTGGGTCAGCCCGGCGATGGCGGCCTTGGCGGTGGCGTAGCTGGTCTGGCCGAAGTTGCCGACCAGGCCCGCCCCCGACGTGGTGTTGATGATGCGGCCGGTGAACGTCTCGCCCGCCGTGGAACGGGCCCGCCAGTGCTTGGCGGCCCAGTGGCTAGGACTCCAGCTGCCCTTGACGTGCACCCGGAGCACGGCGTCGAAGTCGGCGTCGTCCATGTTCCAGATGGCGCCGTCGCGCACGATCCCGGCGTTGTTGACCAGGATGTCGAGTTGCCCCCAGGTGTCGACGGCCTGGGCCACCAGCCGGCCGGCGCCCTCGTGGTCGGCGACGTCCTCGTAGTTGGCGACGGCGACGCCGCCCCGCGACTCGATGATCTTGACCGTGAGATCCGCGTCCCGCGATGTCCCCTCGCCGTCGACCGAGCCGCCCAGGTCGTTGACGACCACCTTGGCGCCCTGCTTGGCCAGCTCCATGGCGTGGCCCCGGCCGATGCCGTGGCCCGCGCCGGTCACGATGGCCACCTTGCCGTCGAGCAGCCCCATTGCCTCTCCTCGCTCCCGCGGACGACCGTGGGTCCCACGATCTGACGATGCGTCAGATATTAGGGGTCGGGGCGCGGGGCCACGAATCTGGCGCCGGCCGGGCGCAGGTCACCCCTGGGCGGCGAGGGCGGCTCAGAGGGCGTCGACGGCGGCGACGATCTCCTCGACGATGTCGGCCTCGGTGCGCTCGAGGCTGATCGACACCACCCGGATGACCGCCAGGGTGGTGAGCCACGCGCCGAACAGGGCCCGCTCGGCCCCCAGCTCGGCCACGACGCCGTCGGGCGGCGGCCGCACCCCGCCGGCCGTGGAGGCGGCCAGCGTGAGCATCTGGGCCAGGATGTCGATGTTGTCGGCGGGCACGGCACCGTCGAGCGCCAGCTGGTCGAGCAGCTCGACCTGGTCGTACGCCTCGTCGGTCTCGGCCACCATGCGCCGCAGGGCCACGGCGGCGCTGTCGAGCAACCCGCCGGTGACCTCCTCGGTGCCGAGGTCAGCGACCGCGTTGCGTAGCACCATGGCCGCCTGGGCGGGCTCGTGCTCGATGACCTGGGTCTCGAGCGCCTCGCGCAGAGCGTCGGGGAGATCCATGTCGCGCAGCCTAGGGCGGCGTCGGCTCGGTCTCCGCGAAGACCGCGACGGCCGAGTTGGTGGAGATGAACTTGGGGTTGGGTCCGAACTCGGACATCACGCTCGGATCGGCGCCTTGGTACACGTCCATCAGGGCGTCGGTGGCGGGCCCCCGGCGCCGCAGCTCGTCGAGGGAGAAGTCGCCGTCATAGGCGACGAGCTCCATGCCCGGGTACTTCTCGGCTTGGAGGATCTCGTTGTCGACGGCCACCGTGTACCGGGCGCGGAACGGTCCGTCGCCCTCGGTCCGGCTGGGGCCGTAGGCAAAGTTGCCGGTGGGGACCCGGGCGTCGTAGCCCTTCTTCTCCAGCTGCAGCACCACGCCCGAGGCGAGGCCCGAGGCCAGGAAGCCGGGTCCGTCGACGATGATCTCGCCGTCACCCGGCGGCAGGGCCTCGACGACCTGGGGGACGAGCTCGCGCACCCGGTGCGAGCTGACCTCGTGGGGCTCGCCCGCGCGCACATGGGCCACCGAGTTGACGACCGCCATGACGAGCAGCGCCACCAGCGCCAGCG
>DASXRH010000298.1:0-2353 GCA_036506715.1 Acidimicrobiales bacterium | reverse complement strand
TCCGGGCCAACGTCTTCACCCGGTTCAACGCCATCCTCGGCGCGCTGCTGGTGGTGATCCTGACGGTCGGACCCATCCAGGACGCCTTGTTCGGCGTGGTGCTGGTCACCAACACCGCCATCGGCATCTACCAGGAGTGGCGGGCCAAGCGCACACTCGACCGCCTCACGCTGCTGAGCGCGCCCCAGGTCACGGTGGTGCGCGACGGCGGCCGCCACGACGTCGCCGTGGAGGAGGTGGTCGAGGACGAGGTCATCGAGCTGGCCCAGGGGGCCCAGATCGTGGCCGACGGCGACGTCATGGATGCCGACGCCCTCGAGGTGGACGAGTCGCTGCTGTCGGGTGAGTCGGTGCCCCAGGCCAAGGGTCCGGGCGACCGGGTGCTGTCGGGCAGCTTCGTGACCGCCGGCCACGGCTGGTACCGGGCCGACCAGGTTGGCCCGGCGTCGTACGCCAACCAGGTGGCGGCCGAGGCCCGGCGGTTCTCGCTGGTCCGCTCGGAGCTGCGCCGCGGCACCGACCGCATTCTCGGCTACGTGACCTGGGCCATCCTGCCCACGGCCGCCCTGCTCATCGCCAGCCAGATCCGCTCGGACTCCTCGCTCCCCGACGCCATCCGGGGCACGGTGGCCGGCATCGGGGCCATGATCCCCGAGGGCCTGGTCCTGCTGACCAGCGTCGCCTTCACCGCCAGCGTGCTGCGGCTGGGCCGCCGCCATGTGCTGGTCCAGGAGCTGGCGGCGGTCGAGGGCCTGGCCCGGGTCGACATCGTCGTCACCGACAAGACCGGCACGCTCACCGAGCCCGACCTCCAGGTGGCCGAGGTCGAGACCCTCGACGGCGCGGACGGCGACGGGGTGGCCGCCGTCCTCGGCGCCCTGGCGGCCGCCGACCCCGAGCCCAACGCCAGCGGCCGGGCGCTGGCCGAGCGGTTCGACCCGCCCGGCTGGACCCCGACGTGGCGGGCCGCGTTCTCGTCGGCGCGCCGCTGGTCGGGGGCGGGCTTCGGCGAGCACGGCGACTGGATCCTGGGCGCCCCCAACGTGCTGCTGGAGGGCGCGCCCGACGACGAGCCCCGGCGGCGGGCGGCCGAGCTGGTCGACCGCCAGTCCCGCCTGGGCCGCCGGGTGCTGCTGGTGGCCCGGCCCGACGGCCAGCCGGTCGACGGCGCCCCGCCGGCCGCCGAGCCGGTGGCGCTCATCGCCATCGAGGAGCGGGTCCGCCCCAATGCCCGGGACACGCTCGACTACTTCGCCTCCCAGGACGTGACGGTCAAGGTCATGTCGGGCGACGACCCCCGCACGGTGGGGGCGGTGGCCGAGCGGGTGGGCATCCCCGCCGGCGGCGAGCCCCGCGACGCCCGCGACCTGCCCGACGACGAGGGCGAGCTGGCCGACGTGGCCGAGGCCACCACCGTGTTCGGCCGGACGGGACCCCAGCAGAAGCAGGCCATGGTCCGGGCCCTGCAGGGGCGGGGCCACACCGTGGCCATGACCGGCGACGGCGTCAACGACGTGCTGGCCCTGAAGGAGGCCGACCTGGGGGTGGCCATGGGCTCGGGGGCGGCGGTGTGCCGGGCGGTGGCGCCGGTGGTGCTGCTCGACTCCGACTTCGCCGGGCTGCCGCCGGTGCTCGACGAGGGGCGGCGCGTCATCGCCAACGTCGAGCGGGTGGCCAACCTGTTCCTCACCAAGACCGTGTACGCCACGGCCCTGGCGCTGGCCGTCGGGGTGGCCCGGGTGCCGTTCCCGTTCCTGCCCCGGCACCTGACGATCATCTCCAGCCTGACCATCGGCATCCCGGCCTTCTTCCTGGCCCTGGCCCCCAACCGCCGCCGGGCCGTGCCGGGGTTCGTGCCCCGGGTGCTGCGCTTCGCCATCCCGGCCGGGCTGCTGGCGGCGGCGGCCACGATGGCGGCCTACGGTCTGGCCCGGGCCGAGGGCGTCGAGCAGATCGAGGCCCGCACCACAGCCACGATCACGCTGTTCATCGTGGCCATGTGGGTGCTGGCCATCCTGGCGCGACCCATGACCATCTGGCGCATGAGCCTGCAGACCGCCATGGCCGGCCTCTTCCTGCTGGCCCTGTTCGTGCCCTGGTCACGGCACTTCTTCGCCCTCGACCTGGCCCCCCTCCAGGTCACGCTGACCGGCATCGCCATCGCCGCGGGCGCCAGCGCGCTGCTGGAGGTGGCGTGGCGGTGGTCGGGCTGGCTCCGCCCCGCCGACGAGCCGGTGCCGCCGTTGCTGGCCGCCTCGGTCACCCACCCGCATCGGCACTAGTGCCGTGTCAGGGAGCGTATGCGCCCCGCCACGCCGGCCAGATTCACCGCTGGCTGCGTCCTCGTCCTCGC
>DASXRH010000297.1:0-10914 GCA_036506715.1 Acidimicrobiales bacterium | reverse complement strand
GAAGCCGGCGTCGGTGGCCAGCGCCGGGAACAGGACCTTCACGGCCACCGGCCGGTCGAGCAACTGGTCGCGTGCCAGGTAGACCTCGGCCATGCCGCCGCGCCCGAGCCGCCGGTGGAGCTCGTACCGCCCGTTGAAGATGACTTGGTTCTGCTGCGACATGCGCACCCCAGGTTACGAGATGGGGATGACGGCCCCCGAGTTCGGGTGCCGTCCGGATCAGTCGTTCGTGTCGCCGCCGGCGGGTTGGTCCGCCCGCTGCGGCGGCTGGAGCGCCGCCCGGAGCACTTCGGCCCCGATCGGCGCGGCCACCCGCCCACCAGTCTGCTCGCTCACACCCTCCTGGCCTTGCACCAGCACGGCCACGGCCACCTGCGGCGGCTCGCCGGCCGGTCCGGCGAAGCCGATGATCCACACGTCGGAGGTGGGCGGGTCGGTCCCGCGCTGAGCCGTGCCGGTCTTGCCGCCGACCACGATCCCCTCGTCGACCCGGTCGTCGAGGCGGGACGCGGTGCCGTCGGTCACCACCGAGATCATGGCCTCCCGCAGCGTCGCCGCGGTGGCGGCCGACATCGGGGTCGTCCACACTTCGGGGTCGAAGGACTTCACCTTGTCGCCCTGGTCGTCGCGCACCTCGCGCATGACGTGGGGGACCATGATCTTGCCGTCGTTGGCCACCGCCGCGGCCACCATGGCCATCTGCAGCGGGGTGGCCTGCGTGTCGTTCTGGCCGATCGAGGCCTGGGCCAGGAACGGCGGGTTGGCGGCGACGGCGTCGGCGGGGAAGTGGGACTGCACGGCGCCGGGCAGGTCGAGGGGGACCTCCTGGTCGAAGCCGAAGGCCCGGGAGATGTCGGTCATCCCCGCCGCCTTGGCCTGCTCGACGCCCATCTGGGCGAAGGCCGTGTTGCACGAGACCTGGAGGATGACGAGCAGGTTGCCGCCGCAGCTCTCGCCGCCGAAGTTGCCGATGGGCTGGCCCTGGCCGGCGGCCTGGTACTCGGTGCTCACCGGGTAGACGGGCTGGTCCTCGGTGACCCCACCCCGCTCGATGCCGGCGGTGGCGGTCACGATCTTGAACGTCGACCCGGGGAAGAACCGCTCGGCGAAGGCCCGGGACCGGGTCGGCTTCTCGGGGTCCGCGTTGAGCTGCTCGGAGGCGGCCGTGGCCGCGGCGAAGTCGTGGGTGGCCAGCACGTTGGGGTCGAACGTCGGGTTCGAGTACATGGCGATGATCTCGCCGTTGCGGGGGTCGAGCGCCACCACCGCGCCCTCGCGGCCGTCGAGCGCGTCCCGGGCCACCTGCTGGACGTCGTTGCGCAGCGACAGCGTCAGGTTGCCGACCCGCTCGCGGTCGACGAACAGGTCGCCCAGCTCCTTGAGGTCGAAGTGGACGGTGCGCCCGGCCAGCTCGTCGTTGTACTCCTTCTCGACCCCGGTCGAGCCGAGCTGGAAGGCGAAATAGCCGGAGACCTGGCCGAACAGGTCCTTGGTCGGGTAGGTGCGCTGGAACTTGAACCGGTCGTTCGACTCGACCGACTCGGCCACCACCACCCCGTCGACCGTCTCGATCGTGCCCCGGGGGGCGGAGAAGTCGCGCTCGACGGCCCGGTTGTTCCCTGGCTTGTCCTGGAGCTCGTTCGCCTCGAAGACCGTCAGCCGGTTGACCTGGAGGAACAGCGCGGCATAGCAGACCACGAGGAACACGCCGAGGTTACGGATCTGGCGGCTCACTTTCCGGCCTCGGCGGTCTGGCGGGCGTTGGTCTGGCGGGCGGCGGTGTCGTCGGAGATGCGCAGCAGCAGGGCCAGCAACACGTAGTTGGCCAGCAGCGACGAGCCACCGTAGGAGATGAACGGCAGGGTCACGCCGGTCAGCGGCAACAGCCGCACGACCCCCGCCATGATGATGAAGGCCTGGAAGCCCAGCAGCGTGGTGAGCCCGGTGGCCAGCAGCCGCTCGAACCCGGAGGCGGCCTGCTGGGCGATGCGCAACCCGGCCCCGATCATGAGCACGAAGCCGATGAGCACCGCCGCCGCCCCCAGCAGGCCCAGCTCCTCACCGATGGCGGCGAAGATCATGTCGCTCTCGACCACCGGGATCTTGGTGGGCACCCCCAGGTTGAGGCCCCGGCCGGCGACGCCGCCGTCGGCGAAGGCGAAGGCCGCCTGCACCACCTGGAAGCCCTTGGCCTTGTCCCACGGGTCGAGCCAGGTGTCGAACCGCTCGCGCACGTGGCCGAAGGCGTCGAAGGCCAGGTAGCCGCCCACGAAGAACAGCAGCCCGCCCACCACCAGGTACGACGCCCGCTCGGTCGCCACCCAGATGAGCACCAGGAACAGGGTGAAGAACAGCAGCGACGAGCCCAGGTCCTTCTCGCTCACCATGACCACCAGGGCCACGGCCCAGGCGATGAGGACCGGGCCGAGGTGCTTGGGGTCGGGCAGGGCGAAGGGCCCGACGGCGCGGTTGATGGCCAGCAGCTCGCGCTTCTCGATGAGGTAGCCGGCGAAGAACACGGCCAGGGCCAGCTTGGCGAACTCGCCCGGCTGGAAGTTCACCGGGCCGAACGACACCCAGATCTTCGAGCCGTTGATGGTGCGGCCCACCACCGGCAGCAGCGGCAGCAGCAGCAGGACCAGCCCGACGAACCCCGCCGTATAGCGGTAGCGCTCGAGCTTGCGGGCGTCGCGCACCACCATCAGCGTGACCACGAACGCGGTCACCCCGAGGATCATCCACAGCGACTGCAGACCGGCCAGGCCCCGGGGGTGGGGGCGGGCCTCGTCGATGCGGACGATGAAGACGTAACCCAGCCCGTTGAGCAGCGAGGCCAGGGGCAGCAGCATGCCGTCGGCCTGGGGGGCCAGCCGGCGCACCGCGAGGTGGGCGGCCAGCGGCAGGCCGACGATCACCCCGAGGAACGGCCCGACGCTGGTGGGGATCTTGCTGTCGTCGGGCAGGCTGGCCAGCAGGTAGGCGCCGACGACGAACATCGTGCCCAGCACGAGCAGCCCCAGCTCGGTCGTGCGGCGGCCCGCGAGGTTCATGCCGGGCCCGGCGGCACCACGGGCGCGGTCGGCAGCGTCGTCGGTGCGGTGGTGGTCGGCAGGGTCGGCGCCGTCGTCGTCACGGTGGTGGGCGGGTCGAGCTCGTCGGCCTGGTCGGCCAGGTTGTCGACGTAGCGCTCGGCCTCGTCGAGCGACGCCTGCTCCTTGCCCGCCTCGAGGTCGGCCAGGCGGGCCGGGGGCACGCGGTCGCGGTCGAGGGCCGTCGACTCGACCAGCTTCGGATCGATCCACAGCAGGCCGCCGGGCCGCCCCTTGAAGATGGCCACGGTGTCGCCCTGGAAGCCGACGTAGTAGGTCGAGCCGCCGTACCACTGGATCGTGGCCAACGCCCCGGCCACCAGCGCCACCAGGATGAACGTGAAGAGCACCACCCGCCAGGTGAGGCGGCGGCCACGGGGGGCGTCGCCGTCGGCGGCAGCCGCGTGGCGGGCCCCGCGCCGGCCCCGGGACCGGGGGGCGACGTCGTCGTCGGGCTCGTCGTCCTCGGCCACCACGATCGCCCGGTGGCGGCGGGTGCCGCCCCGGTCGCCGTAGGCCGGGCTGGGGGCCGGCCCCCCGGCCAGGCCCGACTCACCGTCGGCGGCCAGAGCCGCCGATGCGAGCTCGCTCCGCCCGCCGTCGTCGACCACGTCGACCACGACGACCGTCACGTTGTCGCGCCCGCCCGCGGCCAGCGCCTGGCGCACCAGCTCGCCGGCGGCGTCGCCCGGGTCGGGCAGGCGGCGCAGCACGGTGGCCATGGCCGGCTCGGACACCTCGTTGAACAGGCCGTCGGAGCACAGGACATAGCGGTCGCCGTGGTGGGGCTCGACGGCGAAGGCGTCGACCGGCACCTCGTCGTACACGCCCAGCACCCGGGTCAGGATGTTGCGCTGGGGGTGGACGGCGGCCTCGTCGGGGCTGAGGCTGCCCTCGCGCACGAGGTCGGCCACCAGGCTGTGGTCGGTCGTGAGCTGGTCGAGCTCGCCGCCGCTGTAGCGGTAGACCCGCGAGTCGCCCACGTTGGCGATGGCCAGCAGCTCGTCGTCGTCGTGGTCGACCACGGCCAGGGCCACCACCGTGGTGCCCATGCCGGTGAGGTCGGGGTCGCTGGTGCCGGCCAGGAACACCGCCTGGTTGGCCTGCTCGATGGCGTCGACCAGGCCGTCCATGGTGTGGCGGTCGAACGCCCGGGCCAGGGTGTCGCAGGCGATCTCGGAGGCGACCTCGCCGCCCCGGTGGCCGCCCATGCCGTCGGCCACGGCCCACAGCCCCACGTCGTCGCGGGCGACGAACTGGTCCTGGTTGTTGGAGCGCACCCGCCCGACGTCGGTGGCGCCCCCCCAGCGCAGCCGGGTGCGGCCGGCGCGGGCGGTCACATCAGCTCCAGCACGGTGTTGCCGATCTGCAACCGGTCGCGCCGCTTGATCACCATCGGACCGGCCACCCGGCGCCGGTTCAGGTAGGTGCCGTTGGTCGAGCCCAGGTCCTCCACATACCAGTGGCCGTCACGCTGGAACACCCGGGCGTGGACCTGGCTGGCGTACGCGTCGTCCAGCGGCACCTGGCAGCCGGCGGCCCGGCCCAGCGTGATCTCGGAGTCGAGCGCGTAGCTGCGTCCCCGCAGGCCGGGGGGCTCGAGCACCTTGAGCTGGGGGTGATTGGAACGGCCGGGGCGCGGGGGTCTCCGGCTGCGGCCCTTCTGCTTGCCGCCCGGCGGCACCGGGGGGGCGTCGGCGAGGCGCGGCGAGTTGACCTCGGTCCACACCGCACGCAGGACCCGCAGGAAGAACAGGTACAGCAGCACCAGGAGGAACAGTTTGAGGAGGTTGAGGAGCTGCTCGGGCACCGAGCGGGAGACTATCGGCAGCCGGGGCACCAGCCCGACCGGGGGCAGGTTCGCCCCGTGCTCAACTCGCCTCGAAGCGGATGCGGGTGTTGCCGAAGGTGAGCTCGTCCCCGTCGGCCAGCATGCGCTGGTCGACCCGCACGCCGTTGACCTTCGACCCGTTGGTCGACCCGAGGTCGACCAGCACGAACCCGTCGCCCTGGGGGCGGATCTCGGCGTGGGCCCGGCTGACGTTGGGGTCGGCCAGGACGATGTTGGACTCGGGCCGGCGGCCGATGGTGATGATGTGCTCGGCCAGCGTGAAGCGGTCGCCGGTGGGCAGCACCAGGCTGCCCGCCCCCGCCCCGCCGGCGCCCTCCCGGAAGCGGCCCTCGACCTCGAACCAGCCGGTACCGAAGCTGTCGTCGACCACCAGCTCGACGTCGACCGGGCCCATGAACCCGTAGTGCTCGTCGCGGGCGTGGGCCCGGGCGGCGTCGCACAGCTCACGGCGCAGGGCGTCGAGGACGTCGCCGAACTCCTGGTAGTCGGCGGGCGACAGGTAGATGGTGTAGTGGTTGGCCGCCACCGGCGTGCCCCGCACCCCGATCGACACGTGGTCGTCCATCTCGCGGGCCAGCCGGCGGGCCAGCTCGACCGGCCGGATGCTCGAGCGGAACGCCCGGGCGAACACCCCCTCGACCATGCGCTCGAGTCGCCGTTCGAATCCACGGATGGCCACGGCGGGAAGATTACCGGCGCGCCCGGCGATTCGGCCGCGTGCCGTCCGGCCGGGTCAGCGGCACGCAGGCTGATCTGCCCGTTCCGTGCCGACCGGCTCGACGAGGCGGACGATGCGGAACAGGGGTGTGACCTCGAGCCGCACCCGATCGCCCTGGCGGACCCGCGGGTCGTGGCCGAGGCGCCAGGCCCGGATGCGGTCCCGGCTGCCGTCGTCGACCGCCAGGAACCACACCTGCCGGTCGTCGTCGCGCTGGCGGACCCGGTAGCGCAGCACCCGGCCGGTCACGACCCGGCGGGCCGACGCCAGGTCGGCGAGGGCGGTGACCAGGGCGGCGGCGCCCACGGCGGCGACCACCAGGAACGGGCCGTCGCCCGCGCCCGAGCCGCCCAGCGTGGCCACGAGCAGCACGCCGGTGGCCAGCAGGGCGACGGCGGCGACGATGCGGGAGGCCGGCCGGCCGCCCGCCAGCGGGTTCAGCCCCCGGGGGTAGCGGACCTTGACCAGCCGCCAGCGACCGCTCTCGGCGCTCCAGGCCCGGGTGTCGCTCTCGGCCGCCAGCGGGAACGGGCGGACCGCCCCCGGGGCCACGCCCAGCGCCGCCCCGTAGGCCAGGTGGCGGTCCCAGATGGCCACGGCCGCGGGGGGCTGGTCGGCGAACATCGGGTTGTCGGCCAGCATGTCCCGCACGCCCAGCCACCGCGCCGCCGCCGCCCGCCCCGCCGGCGTGTCCCGCTCACCCGACCGGCTGGTGACCACGGCACCCAGCCCGCCGAAGGCGACGACGGCCGCCCCGGCGGCGCCCCCGAGGGGCGAGTCGTCGGGGTCGTCGGGGTCGTCGGGCACGGTCGACGCCGCGAGCGCAGCCGCCGCGGCCACGACCGCCGCCGCCACCACGAACGCCGACTTCACCCCCGCCGACCACCGGGGCCGCGACAGGCCCCGGGCCCGGGCGTCCTCGGTGACCTGGCGGCGGAACGCCTTCCACCGGGGCGTGGCCTGGGCCGGCGCCCCGAGCGACATGGCCTCCACGGGCACGACACCGTCGGCGGTGGCCCGGGCCAGGCCGGCCACGAGGTCGACGACCCCGTCCTCGTACGGGGTGGGGGCCGCCCCGGCGCCGGTGCGCGGGCGCACCCGTAGCACGGTGCGCTCGCCCACGCTGTCGATGCTGAGCCGGCGCCGGGCGGCCATGTCGAGCACGGTGGCGGCCATCGCCTCGTGGCGGACGTCCCAGTCGCCGGCCAGCAGCGCGACCACGGCGGGCGGCTCGTCGCCGGGGAGATCGAGCGTGGCCGGCCCGGGCGCCACCCGCCGGGGGTCGAGCGCGGCGGCCACCAGCCCCAGGGCCACGAACCAGGCGACGGCCAGCCCGGCGGCCACGACCCAGACCACGGGCCCCAGGTCCTGCCACCGGTCCACCACGCCGTCCATGCCCCACCGCCTCGCCGACCCGACCGCGCCGCCGCCGACGCTAGTGGCCGCCGGAGCCAATCCGGTTGCGGGGGAGGCGGGGGGCCCGCGCTATCGTGTCTCCCTTGTCACTCGGGCGAGTGGCGGAATTGGCAGACGCGCTGGCTTCAGGTGCCAGTGGCCGCAAGGTCGTGGGGGTTCAAGTCCCCCCTCGCCCACCAGGTTCTCGCAGGTCAGTGGGCGTGCGGGACGGCCGCCTTCTGCCGGACTTCCATCCTTGTGGCCCGCAACTACCTGGCCGGTAGCTGCATTGGGGACCGTAACGCGTGCTACTACCCCTTAGCTCAGCTCGCTGGTCCAGTCTCGGAAGTACGACCGGACAGCGTCCGCATCGCCGGGCTCGACAGGTAGCTCGTCGTCGCTGAAGCGGTCGAGTGATCGCATCATCGTGGCGAGCACAGCGTGGTCGAAGCCGAGATCGACCTCAGCAGCGCGCTCGAGGAGGACCTCGCGTCCGAACCGTTGAGCGAGCATGTAGACGTCGACGAAGTCGCGGGCCTCGGCCCGGTCGAAGAGCGCGATCAACTTGCGTCCGGCGAGCTCTTCAGGGTCGAAAGTAGGGCCGACGACCGACACGGCGAGTGGCCGGCCAGCCGGGGCGTCGATCGCGAGGTCGACGATCACGTCGTCGTCGCCGGTGACGCGTAGTCGCACGAACGAGCCGCCGTCCTGTACGCGCGTTGACTGCCATCCCCGCTCGGCGACGGCCGTTTCGAACTGGTCGCGGGCGGCAGCAATGTCCACGTGTTCGCGATCGCCGAAGAAGTCGAGATCTTCGGTTGGCCGGGTTGTGAGACCCGTGGCAAGGAGCGCCCCGCCGCCGGCGAGCAGGAAGCCGTCCGAGGCGGGGACCGAGAAGAACAGCCGTGCGACGTCGGCCTGGAAGTCGGTCAGGCCGGTCACGCGATCGCCTCGTCGATCACGGGCTGCCAGGCTTCGCGCACCTCGCGCGGGATGACGAGGTCCGGCCAGAGGTCGATCAGGAGTGCACCGTCGATGAACCGGAGGAGGTCGGCGGGCATACCTTCCCGCAGGACGGTCTCGTAGCAGCGGGCTCGCTGGCGCCGGTCGCCCAGTTGGAACACGTGATCGGGGCGCGACCAGTTGACCGTCAATGGCAAGTTCACGTCGGTGAAGGCCTCGTCGATCGAGAGCCGCCACAGACGATCGGCGACGAAGATCGGCCGTCCGCGCCGGAGCGAGTGCTCGGTGAACGTGATGTGGGGCTCGGCGGTCAGCTCGTAGCCAGCCGTCCTGAGCAGGCGCGACACCGTAGCCAGCGTCGGCGACTTCCGCCCTCGTTCGTACGCGGACAAAGTCGAGCGTGACGTGCCGGCGCGCGACGCGAGTTCCTCCTGGCTCAGCCCGGCCTCCTGCCGGACCCGTTCGAGCAGTTCGGCGCCCGTGCACACAGGGTATCCGATTGGATACGTCACCTAACAAGCTTCTACCGGATCTTCTACCGGACGGATCGAGGAGCGTCGGGACCGGGCCCGCACGGTCCAGGACCTCCGTAGCGCGAAACCCCAGGTAAATCGACCGGTCGACACCAGGCGAGACCGTCCGTCACGCTTCGTACCGGAGTTCAAGTCCCCCCCTCGCCCCACCAGCCCGCCGCGGGCGTCCCTTTCCCCCGGTGCGCTGCTGGCCGGGTGAGCTGCGCAAGGACCGTGCGGTAGTGGCCGGTTCGAGCGGTGCTTCGGCCGCGCCGGTGCCGTTCCCGGGGCAGGCGCGCTACGCGGTGCTGCCGTCGGTGACGAGTTGACCGGTGACACGATCCAGCAGCGGACCGAGTACCCGTTCCGGCACTTCTTCGGGAACATCGCGCTCAGCCAGGTCTACCGCGAGCTGAGCCAGCTCGAGGATCAGGGTTGGGTCTCGTTCTGTGAGGTCGGGATAGATGACCGGGTGGCGCGGGCCTACCGGTTGACCGACGAGGCGCGGGACCAGCTGCGGGCGTGGGCGAGCTCGGCTCGCTTCGATCCCCGACGCTGCAGTTCCCGGTGGCGCTCAAGGTGTGGCTTGGCCACCTGACCGAGACCGGTGACATGCGGGGACGCCCCGACGCGCCAGCAGCGTACGTGGAGGACACGATCGACATCGTCGACCAACGGACGCGGAGCGATGCCCGGTGGCTGTACCCGGGGCTGGTGAACCGGTGGTCGCGCCGCATCTGGGAGGCGACGCTGGAGGCGACCGCGGAGCTGATCACCAAGCTCGATGCGCCGGAGGGCGCCGGGTCGGGCGAGGCGGCCGAGAAGCTGAGCGGCTAGCGCTCCGACTCGTCCTGCCTGGCGACCGTGTCGCCGGCCGCGTCGGCGAGGTCGAGCAGGACCATCACGCCGAGGCGGCCTTCACGGCGGACGTGAAGTCGGCGATGAGGTCGTCGCCGGCCGGGTAGCCGGGGAAGTAGGCGCAGATGCGGTCGCAGTCGCCGAAGCGGGCCACGATCTCGGCGGCCACCTGGTCGGGGGTGCCGTGCACGGCGATGGTCCGGACCATCTCGTCGGTGACGAGCTCGGTCATCTTCTGCCATTCCCCGCGCTTCGACAGGGTGTTGAGCTCGGGCTGCAGGTCGCCCCACCCCTCGACCTCCAGCACCGGCCGGTACGCAGGCGTCGACCCGTAGAAGGCGAGGAGGAACGTCACCGCTCTCGCCGCCTCCAGCTCCTCGTCGGTGCGCCCGACGGCGACGATGACCTCGGCGGTCAGCTCCAGATCGGCCCGCGATCGCCCGGCGGTGACGAGCCCACGCTCGATGGCCGGCATGGTGCGCTCGCGCATGTGGCGGTCGCTGTTGAACGGCATGACCAGGACGCCGTCCGCCACCTCGGCCGCCATCTCGTTCATCTTCGGGCCGAGAGCGCCGACCAGGATCTTGGGGATGCCGTAGGGGTTCGGACCCGGGTCGAACGCGGGGGTCATCAGCGTGTGGGTCGTGTAGTCGCCGCGGAAGTCGACGCGGGTGCCGTCCTGCCAGCTCTGGAGGATGGCCTTCGTGGCGAGCACCCACTCCCGCATCTGGGCCACGGGCTTGCCCCAGCGGGCGCCGAACCGCTTCTCCACGTGCGCCCGCACCTGCGAGCCCAGCCCGAGCCGGAACCGGCCCTCCGACAGCAGATGCAGGTCGTAGGCGGCATGCGCCAGGTGCATCGGGCTGCGGGGGAACGCGATGGCGACGTTCGTCGTCAGGTCCAGCGAGCAGACCGGCGCCGCCGCCACGAGCGGGAAGAACAGGTCATGGGCGTTCTCGAAGCTGAACACGCCGTCGACCCCGGTGCGCTCCAGCTCCCGGGCGCGGCGGGCGGCGTCGACGACCGAGCTCGACAGCATGACATCGATCTGCAGCGGCACGGCCGGCGAGCTCATACGGTTACTTCTAGTAGAAGTGGTACCGGCGCCGATGAGGGGGATCCGATGCCGAAGGCCGTGCTGCTGGTGTTCTCCGACCCGACCAGCCCTGACGTCGACGCCGAGTACAACGCCTGGTACGAGTCGACCCACCTGCCCGACGTGTTCAAGGCGGTGCCCGGGGTCAAGGCCGCCACCCGCTACCGGCTGGCGACCTCACCGGCGCCGGGCATGGAGATGCCGACCCGCCACCTCGCCGTCTACGAGGTCGAGGCCGACGATCTCGACGAGATCCTCCATGATCTCGGCGCCGCCCACGGCCGTGGCGACCTCCCCTTGAGCGACACGCTCGACGTCGGTCCCCTGGTGTTCTTCGAGCAGATCTCCGAGCGCCGGACAGGCTGACGCGCGGCCACACGTCGTCGCCGGGGCGTCGACCTCAGGCGTGCCGGAACGCTCGAGAACAGCGC
>DASXRH010000296.1:0-4210 GCA_036506715.1 Acidimicrobiales bacterium | reverse complement strand
AGCCCAGCGCGGTGAACCCGGGTGAGGGGGCCAGCTGGTCGAGGTGGTCGATCGACCAGGCCGTCAGCCCGACCGCGGTCATGGTGGCGCTGGAGTCGCCGAAGAACGCCACCCGGGGCGCGGTCGAGGCGGCGATGGCTTCCTGGGTGTGGACGAAGGCCTGCATGCTGGCCACCTGCTCGGGCGTCATCTGCGCGACCCGGGCGCGCTGCTCGGCGTAGGTCTCGGCGTCGGGCGGCGGATCGAGGGGGGCGCCCAGCACCGCCAGATTGTCGGCCGCCGCCTGGTAGTCGGGGGCGGGCGCCGGGTGCTGGCGGCCGGCCACGGCCACGATGACCAGCGCCGTGACCACGATCGTCGCCCCGGCCAGGCCGGGGGCCCAGCGGGCCGCCGGCCACCGGCGAGCCCGGATCGGCTTCTCGAGGACGCGGGCGGAGACGCCCGAGATAACGAGCGTGAGCGCCAGCGCCACCCCGAACCGCTGCCAGGCGGTCAGCCCGGTGCGCTGGCGCAGCACCACCAGGATCGGCCAGTGGACCAGGTAGGCGGCATACGACACGGTGCCCAGCCACACGAGGGGCCGGAGGCTGAACACCCGCCGGACCGGGCCCACCGGCTGGAGGGCGGCCACGATCAGCACCGCACTGAGCAGCGCGTAGCCAACCAGGCCGCCCCTGTAGAGCAGGCCGGTGGTGCGCTCGGCCTGGTGCCAGATCACCAGGATGGCCACCAGCGCCAGAACGCCGGCGCCGGCCAGCACCCGGTGGCGGAGGCCGACGGCCGGCTCGACGGCGCCGTTGCCGGCGGTGCCGTTGCCGTTGCTCCGTTGACCGTTGCCGGCGGCCCCGGGCCCGGCACCGGTGGTGAACGCCCCGCCCAGCGTCGCCGGCCGTCGCCACCACACCAGCGCCAGCAGGCAGCCGACGGCCAGCTCGGCCACCCGGGTGTCGCTGCCGAAGTAGGCGCGGTCGACGCCGCCGCCCCCGGCGTAGAGGTGCGCCGACCAGGCGGTCGAGGCCAGCGCGACCACGGCGATCACCGCCGCCAGCACCCGGCGCGACCCCCGCCCCGCCCAGAGGCAGGCGGCCACCACCAGGGGGAAGGCGATGTAGAACTGCTCCTCGATGCCCAGCGACCAGAAGTGGGTGAACATCGACGGGCTCTCGAAGATGGCGCCGTAGGAGTCGCCCCGCAGGATCTGATGCCAGTTCTCGGCGTAGAACAGCGCGGTGAGGGCGTCCCCCCGCATGCGGCCCACCTGGGCGCTGGTGCCGATGGCCACGGTGACGGCCGCCGTGCCGAGGATGGCGGCCACCGCCGCGGGCAGCAGCCGCCGGGCCCGGCGGGCGTAGAACCCACTGACCGGGACGCGCCCGGTGCGGCCGTGATCGGCCAGGGTGACGCTGGTGATCAGGAAGCCGGAGAGCGTGAAGAACGTCGACACGCCGAGGAACGCGCCGCCGCTGCCCGGCAGCTCGGCGTGGAAGGCGACGATGCCGAGCAGGGCCAGCGCCCGTATGCCGTCGAGGGCGGGCCGGTACCCGAGCTGGGGACCGGCGGTGGGTCGGATGTCGGGAGCCGGGGCGCCGACGTCGCCGGGGGCGGTGTCGGCGGCGGTCCCGGGCGTCTGTTCGGCGTCTGCGTTCCGGTCGGGTGCTACGGCAACATCGGCCGGCGCAACGTCTCGGTGCACGTCTCGATCAACCTCCACCGTCCCCGGTTGCGGTCATTTTCCCAGCTAGGACACACCGACCCCAGCTTTGCGTTTCTCCTTGCGCTCCTCGTCTCGCTCAGCGGTACCCGAAGCGGGGGCCGCAGACTCCTCCGGAGCGACCGCGCGAACGTACTCGCTGAAGCCCACATCGTCCTCCTCGACGGTGAGCGACCGCAGTTGGCGCCCGAGCGTGCTGCGGGCCCTGACCACCGCGTCGTCGGGCACGTTCTCGATCGACGCCAGGAACTGGCGCACGTCGCCGAGCGTCATCCGCCGGGTCGCGGCCTTACCGGTGATGGTGCGTTTCATCCCGCCATTGTCGCCCACGGGCTCCCGGGCGGCAGACCAGTTCCCGGTCGCTACCGTCGAGCCATGGCGGTCCTGTCGGCGCTCGACACCGGGCGGCTCCGCGGCCGCGCCGTCGTGCGCGACCCCGACGAGCCCAACCGCAGCTCGTCGCCGCTGGAGCTGCTGTTCGACCTCACCTTCGTGGTGGCGGTCAACCAGGCGTCGGGGGCCCTCGAGCACGAGCTGCTGGTTGGGCACGTGCGTGACGGGATCATCGGGTTCACCACCGTGTTCCTGGCCGTGTGGTGGGCGTGGATGAACTACACGTGGTTCAACACGGCCCACGACGCCGACGACCTACCCCACCGGCTGCTCACGCTGGTGCAGATGGCGGGGGTTCTGGTGCTGGCCGCCGGGGTGACCCCCGCGGTCGAGGACCGGTCGCTCGTGGTGGTGACCATCGGCTACGGGATCATGCGGGTGGGGCTGATCGTGTCGTGGCTGCGGGTCGCCCGCGACGTGCCCGATCAGCGCACCCGCGCGCTGCGGTTCGCCATCGGGCTGACCGCGCTGCAGGTGCTCTGGTTCGGTCGGCTGGCCCTGCCCGACGGGCCCGCCATGGTGGCCTTCGTCGTGCTGTTCGCCGGCGAGCTGCTGGTGCCGATGTGGGCCGAGCGGGCCGCACCCCAGCCGATCTTCCACCCCGAGCACATCGAGGAGCGGTACGGCCTGTTCACCATCATCGTGCTGGGCGAATCGATCCTGTCGGCCACCGCGGGGTTCCGGGTTGCGGTCAGCGCGGCGGGCCTGACCCCCGGGCTGCTGGCGGTGGGGATCGGCGGGCTGGTGCTGGCGTTCGCCGCCTGGTGGATCTACTTCGACCACCCGGGTCACCTCACCCCGTCGCCGGCCATCGCGTTCCGCTGGGGCTACGCCCACGTGGTCGTGTTCGCGTCGCTGACGGCGATGGGGGCCGGCATCCACGTGGCGGCCGACACCGTGGCCGCCGGCGAGGGCGGGCGGGTGGCGCCGCTGGCCGTGGCCCTGCCGGTGGCCGGCTACCTGCTGGGCCTGGCGCTGATCATGGCCGTCACCGGCACCCCGCTCGGCAGCCCCCGCCTGTTCCCCAAGTTGCTGGGGGCCACGGTCGTCGCCGGTATCGGGCTGGTGCTCCCGGCGGCGGTGGTGGTGGTGGCGTGTGCGGCGGTCCTGACGGCGCTGGCGGTGTCGATGATGGTGGTCGCCCCGCCCGGCCGCCGCAGCCCGACCGGGGACGGGTCGTCGCCCGCGCGGGTGACATGATCGTCACATGGGCACCAACCAGCGCGCGCAGATCACCCTGACCGACGACGAGGTGGCCGACTTCGTCGCCCGCAGCCGCACCGCCACGATGGGCACCATCGGCCCCGGCGGGGCGCCCCACCTGGTGGCCATGTGGTACGCGGTGATCGACGGCCAGATCTGGTTCGAGACCAAGGCCCGGTCGCAGAAGGCGCAGAACCTCCGGCGCGATGACCGGCTCACCTGCCTCATCGAGGACGGCCTCACCTACGACACGCTGCGCGGCGTGGCGCTCGAGGGCCGGGGCGTGATCGTCGAGGACCCCGACGCGTTGTGGGAGGTCGGCATCAGCGTGTGGGAGCGCTACACCGGTCCCTACACCGAGGAGGCCAGGCCGCTGGTCGAGTTCATGCTGCACAAGCGGATCGCCGTGCGGCTGGAGGTCGAGCGGGTGCGGTCGTGGGACCACCGCAAGCTGGGCCTCGATCCGATCCCTGTGGGCGGCACCACCGCCCCCTGACGTGACGGGACGTGACAGGTCCGTGACGATCGGTACGGACAATGTCTCGGGATGGTCGTCGACCGGGTATGGGAGCCGCCGACCACTCTGGTCTGGGGAAAGGAAAGACGATGATCCTCGCAGTTGACGCCATGGACCCGACGCTGAAGATGATCTTCTTCGCGATCGCCGTGGTGCTGTTCGCACTGGCGGCCGTCGGGTTCTCGCGGGGCAAGGTGTCGTTCATGGCCGCGGGCCTGGCGGCGTTCGCCTTCCCGTTCTTCTGGGACGCCCTGGCCGCGAGCTAGCCGGCCGACGCACCGCCGCCGGCCTTGCGCCGGATGCGGTAGCGCAGCACGAGGAACGGCAGGCCGAACACCCAGAAGGCGTGTTCGGCCTGCACCTCGTCACCGCCGCCGGGCGCGAGG
>DASXRH010000295.1:0-5592 GCA_036506715.1 Acidimicrobiales bacterium | reverse complement strand
GACCAGCGACGCCACGATCACCGCCTGGTAGGGGGTCATGTTGAGCGCGGGGGCCCGGCCGTTGGCGTCGAGCTGGTTCATGACCTGGTCGAACTGGCCGACGATGCGCTGGATCACCACCGCCGGGGTGTCGCCCTCCGCCACCGCGTACGTCTCGGGGTAGAGGGTGCCCTCCAGCGACGGCTGGTCGGCGGGCAGGTAGGCCGAGCGGGACGCCGGGTCGGCCATGGCCGCCCGCACGGCCTCGGCGGTGAAGCCGGGCACGCCCTTGGCCGGATCGGCCAGGCGGGCCACCGTCTCGTCGACCGTGAAGCCCGGCGGCACCTGCACCAGCCGCGAGTTGGGCGGCAGCGGGTCGGCGGCCAGGTCGTCGATGGCCTCGGTGAACGACGAGTTCTCGCGCAGCTTGTAGGTGCCGGCCTGGAACGACCCGACGTCACGCAGCTTCGTGTACCAGCTCCACACGCGGGCGTCGGAGATCACGTCGGCATCGGCCAGGACCTTGCCCATGCCCGCGGTGCTGGTGCCGTCGGGGATCTCGACCAGCACCTCCTTGCCGGGCCGGCCGGGCGGGTCGATCTGGCGCTGGACCCACGACCAGCCGAACCAGCCGGCCACGGCGGCGACCACGACCAGCACGGCCAGGACCATCAGCACGGCCCGGCACCCGCGCCGGCGGTGCAGGTCGTCGGCGCCGCCGTCGTCGTCCTCGTCGTAGTACGTGTCGTCGCCGTAGTCGTCGTCGCCGGCCAGCGGACGGGGGCCGGGACCGCCGGCCCACGCCGCGCTCTCGTCGGCCAGGGTGCCGCTCCCGGACGGCGCCCACGGCGGGGCGTCGTAGCCGACCGGCGCCGGGCCGGACCGGGGATCGGCCGACCGGCCGTACACGCCCCCCGCGGCGGCCACGCCGCCGGTGGTCGGCCAGGGATCGTCGTCCCAGGCGGGGGCCGCCTCGGCGCCGCCAGCGGCGGCGGGCCAGCCCGACCCGGTCGCGGGCTCGCGGCCGGCGGGCGGGTAGCCGGTGTCGTAGCCCGTGCCCGCCGGCGGCCGGCCCCGGCGGGCGGCCTCGGCGGCGGCGCCCCGGAGCGGGCGGCGGGACCGCGGATCGACCGCCCCGGCCGGCGCCCGGGGCGGCAGCGGATCGACCGGTGCCGCCGCGCCCCGGCGCGGCAGCGGCTCGCGGGACCGGGCCGGCAACGGATCGACCGGGGCGGCGACGCCCCGGCGGGGCCCCGGATCGCGGGCCGGCTCGGGCCGGTAGGGCTCGGGATCGCGGCCCGGGGACCGGTACGGCAGCGGATCCACGGGGGCAGGGCCGCCCCGGCGCCGGCCGCAAGAGTCGGGAGCGTCCGGCGGCGCGGCCGGCGGGCGCGGGGCGCGATCACGGCGCCCGCCGGCGGGCGCCGGGCCGGTCAGGTCGGCCACGTCGGCGGGGTCGTCGGGCGCATCGCCGCCGCGGCGGCGGCGGCCCCGGGGCTGCTGGCTCTCGCGGGTCCAGAAGTCGTCGAAGCCGCCGTCGTCGGCCCCGCGCTTCGCCCCCCGACGGCGCCGGGGCCGTGAGGGCTCGTCTTGGTCGGCGGGTGACATGCGGCGGGTCAGGTGCGGGACAAGACGCTCAGGTGAGGGATGACGCGGTCACCTGCGTGGCCGGCCAGCATCCAGCCACGACTGCAGGATCACCGTAGCAGCGACCTGATCCACGACTCGGCGACGGTCGCCCTTGCGCACGCCCATGGCCCGCAGGCTGCGCTCGGCCTCCACCGTCGACAGCCGCTCGTCCCAGGTGACGACCTCGACCGCCAGCGCGGCCCGCAGCTCGTCGACCTCGGCGAGGATGGCCCGGGCCGCGGGGCCGAGGCTGCCATCGAGCGACAGGGGCAGGCCCACGACCACCACCTCAGCCCCCGCCTCGTCGATCAGGGCCGCCACCCGCCGGTGGTCGGCGGCGTGGTCGCCCGAGCGGTGGATCACCTCGTACGGGGTGGCCACGGTGCCGCCACTGTCGGACAGCGCCACCCCGACGCGCCGGGTGCCGATGTCGAGCGCCAGGGCGCGGGTCACGCCCCCGCGGCCGCGGCCCGGGCCTGGTCGAGCGCCTCGTCGAGCCGCGACGCGTCGCGCCCGCCGGCCACCGCCAGCTCGGGGTTCTTGCCGCCGCCCCCGCCGCCCACGGTGCGGGCCGCGTCGGCGATGAGCAGCCGGGCCTCGATGCCACCGGGCACCGAGGCGGCCGCCAGGGCGACGCCGCCGCCCTCGGGCTCGCCGCCGATGACCACCGCCCGGATGCCGGGCTGCTGGCGCACGGCCAGGGCCAGCTCGCGCACCTCGTCGCGGGGGGTGCCGTCGACCCGGGCCACCACCACGCCGTCGACCGCGGTGGCGGCCAGCTCGGCGGCCCGGTTGCCGGCCGCCTTGCGTCGCAGGTCGCGGATCTCGTCGCGCAGGGCCTTGAACTCGCCCCGCATGCGCTCGGCCGCCATCGGCAGGTCCTCGGGGGTGGTGCCGAGGGCATCGGCCGCCCGGCCCACCAGGTCCTCCTCGTCGCGCAGCCGGTCGATGGGGCCGAACCCCGTCACCGCCTCGACCCGCCGCAGGTTGGAGCCGATCGACCCCTCGGAGGTGATCTTGACCGGCCCGATGTCGCCCAGGCGGCGCACGTGGGTGCCGCCGCACAGCTCGACCGAGTGCTCGCCGGCCTCGAGCACCCGGACGATGTCGCCGTACTTGTCGCCGAAGAAGGCGATGGCGCCCAGGTCGCGGGCCTCGTTCATGGTGGTCTCGAAGTGGCGGACCGGCGCGTTGTGCAGGATCTCGCGGTTGGCCAGGTCCTCGATGGCCCGGATCTGGTCGCTGGTGACCGGCTCGAAGTGGCTGAAGTCGAAACGCAGCCGGTCGGGGGCCACCAGCGAGCCCTGCTGCTTGACGTGGTAGCCCAGCACCTCGCGCAGCGCCCAGTGGAGGATGTGGGTGCCGGTGTGGTTGCGGCGGATGGCGTCGCGCCGCTCGCCGTCGATGCGGGCCGTCGCCGCCTGGCCCGGCTCGACGTGGCCCTCGCGCACCTCGACCCGGTGGCGGTGCAGGCCGGGCAGGCCGTAGGTGGTGTCCCGCACGTCGAGGACGCCGGTGGCGGTGGTGATCGTGCCGGTGTCGCCCACCTGGCCGCCGGACTCGGCGTAGAAGGGCGTGCGGTCGAGGTAGACGTCGTCGCCGATGACGGCCAGCACGGTGGCCTCGGTCTCGTACTCGTCGCGCCCGGTGAACACGGTGGGCCCGTAGGTGGCCAGCAGGCGCTGCTGCTCGGTGACCTCGTCGCCGGTGGCCACCCCGCCGCCCTTGCCCGCCGCCCGGGCCCGGGCCCGCTGGTCGTCCATGGCCGACTCGAAGCCGGCGACGTCGACCGCGAACCCCCGGAGGTCGGCGGTCTCCTGGGTGACCTCGAACGGGAACCCGTAGGTGTCGTGGAGCTGGAAGGCGACCTCGCCGGGCAGGGTGCCACCCGGCTCGAGCTTGTCGAGGTGGCTGTCGAGGATCTGCGAGCCGGTGGCCAGCGTGCGCCGGAACGACTCCTCCTCGCGGGTGATGATCGGCAGCACCAGGCCCTGGCCCGCGACGATCTCGGGGTAGGCGTCGCCCATGAGGTCGATGGTGCGCTCGACCATGGCCGGCAGCACCGGCCGCTCGACGCCCAGGAGGTAGGCGAAGCGGATGGCCCGGCGGATGATGCGCCGCAGCACGTAGCCGCGGTCCTCGTTGGAGGGGATGACCCCGTCCGCCACCAGGAACGTCATGGTGCGGGCGTGGTCGGCCATGAGCCGCAGCGCGATGTCGCCCAGCTCGGACTGGCCGAGCCGCTGGCCGGTGACCGACTGGGCCTCGCCCACCAGGGCGCTGAGGATGTCGGAGTCGTAGAGGCTGTGGCTGCCCGCCAGCACCGCCATGATGCGCTCGAGGCCGGCGCCGGTGTCGATGTTCTTCTTGGGCAGGTCGCGGAGCTGGCCGTCGGTCCCCCGCAGGTACTGGGGGAACACCAGGTTCCAGATCTCGACGTAGCGGTTCTCGGCCTCGGGGTTGGCGGGGCCGCCGTCGGGGCCGAAGTCGGGTCCGTTGTCCCAGAAGATCTCGGACGAGGGACCGCAGGGGCCGGTGTCGCCCATCTCCCAGAAGTTGTCCTTGCCCAGGCGCTGGATCCGGTCGCGGGGGAAGCCGACCTCGTCGGCCCACAGCGCCTCGGCCTCGTCGTCGCTCTCGTGGACGGTCACCCAGAGGCGGCCGTCGTCGAGCTCGAGGACCTCGGTCACGAACTCCCAGGCCCAGGCGATGGCCTCGGCCTTGAAGTAGTCGCCGAAGCTGAAGTTGCCCAGCATCTCGAAGAAGCTGAGGTGGCGGAGCGAGCGCCCGATGGCGTCGAGGTCGTTGTGCTTGCCGCCGGCCCGCACGCAGCGCTGCACCGAGGCGGCGCGGGGCGGCACGTAGGGCGCCGCCTCCTCCCCCAGGAAGTAGGGGACGAAGGGCATCATGCCCGAGTTGGTGAACATGGGCGCGCTGGGGTGCGTCGGGATGAGGCTCCCCGACGGGACGATCGTGTGCTGCCTGGCGGCGAAGAAGTCGGTCCAGGCGCGACGCAGCTCAGCAGAGGTCCGCGGTGCCATAGGTACCGGTCAGCCTAGTGGTGACGTGGGGGTTCGCCCTGCGCCGGTTCCGCGCGCGGGACCGCTCGGCGGGCCGCCCCCGGGGGCCAGCTCGGCCCGCAGCGCCGCCTCGCGCTCGGACATGGCGCTGCGCCCCTCGCGCACCGCGGCGCGCAGGTCGGTGCCGAGGCGGCGGACCGACTCGCCGGCGTCGGCCCGGACCTGCTCGGGCGCGTAGCGACGGACGGTGCGCAGCACCTGGCGCCGCACCCACATGGCCCCGCCGAACCCGGCGGTGGCCCCGGTGGCGAACCAGAACGTCCGGCGGAGCACCCCGCCCGCTCCCCGGCCTCAGTCCTCGGCCTTGCGACCCCGCAGGCGGCGGGCCGCCTTGGCGGTGCCGCTGGCGAAGGCGACGCCCTTGATCACCGGGTTGGCCATGGCGATGTAGGCCAGGCGCGAGGCCGAGTCGACCGTGCCCGTCACCGATTCGGCCGTGGTGACCAGCCGGTCGAGGCGGACGATCTCGTGGTTGGCGGCCTCGACCGTGTCGCGCAGGTCGTCGAGCACGGGGACGGTCTCGGTGCGCAGCAGTCGGGCGACGTCGCGCAGCGCCCGGAGGGTGCGGACGAGGGCGACGAGCGCCACGGCCAGGAGCACGACCGCCACGACGCTGCAGGCGGCGACGATCACGGCGGCCAGGTCGGTGGCACTCATCGGCGCACCCTTCGGGATGCGCGCAATGAGCGCCCGGCCCTCCGGGCCGAATACCGCACCGCGTTCTTGGCTCGCTCGCTGCGCTCGCTCACGAGCGCACCCTTCGGGCCGAATACCGCACCGCGCTCATGGCACGCTCACGGCGCTCGCTCACGGCCCGTCCCCCGCCCCGTCCGCCGCGGGATCGCGCTGCTCGTCGTGGGGGCCGCCGTCGGCCAGCCGTTCCATGCGCTCGGCGATCTCCTGC
>DASXRH010000294.1:0-1874 GCA_036506715.1 Acidimicrobiales bacterium | reverse complement strand
CGCACGGTCCGGCTGGTCACCGCCCCCGCCACCAGCTTCGCCCTGCTGGGGGCGGTGGCGCCGTCGGGCCGGGTGCGGCGGCGGCCGCTGCTCCACCTCTACGCCCTCGACGCTGCCCCCGGGGACCCGTCGCTGTGCGCGGTGCGCCTCCTGACCACCGCCGGCGCCCCTCTGGCCGGCCCCGCCTTCCCGGTGCAGGTCAAGGGTGTTCCCCGGCCGATGGGCCGGGTGGCGGCCCGCATCGGCGACGGCGACGCCGTGATGTGGCCGGCGGCCCGGGCCATCATGCACGGCAGCCGGCCCCGGCCCGACCGGGTGGTCGACGCCACCCCGCCCCCCGCCGCCGACCCCGGGGACCTGCCCGCCTGGGTGGCCGCCGGCGGCCGCTACCGGCAGCGGACCTCGCTGCTGCTCGGCCTGGGCCCGGGCCTGGGCGTGCTCGCCGCGGCCGTCGTGTTCGGGGCCGTGGTCACCGCCGTGACGCTGGCCGGCGCCGCCGCCGCCCGCCAAGGCCGCGAGGGCCGCGAGCCCGCGGTCGCCGAGGTCGTCGCCCGCGACGCCGGCGCCTACCGGGTCGACCTGCGCTACCGGGTGGGCAGCCGCACGATCACCGCCCCGGCCCGGGTCGCGGTGGCCGACGACTACACCGTCGGCCGCCGCTATCCGGTGCTGATCGCCGCCGACGACCCCGATGACGTGGTGCTCAGCCGGGAGGGCTACGACCGGGGGTCGCCGCTGGTGTGGGGCTGGATCCCGACCGTCGTCGCCGCGGTGGTCGCCGGCCGGGCGGTGGCAACGTGGCGCCGGTCGGCCCGGGTCGCCCGCCGGGGACCGTGGTCGAGGCTGGATCTGTGGCCGGCGCCCGGCGACGTGCTGCTGCTCGGCGACCAGGCCGGCGGCTACGTGCGGGGCGCGATCGCCGGCCGGCCCGCCGTCCCGGCGCTGCGGGCGCTGTGGACCGCCGGCGGTCCGCTGGCCCGCGCCCCCGGCTGGGCGCTCACCCCGCCGGGCGCCCCCGTGACCGTGGCCGGCCGGCCCGAGCCGGGTGGGGCCGTGGCGCTCATCGACGGCCACGGCGACGTCTACCTGGTCGCCCACCGCCTGCGGGTCCCCGGTCCGGCGCCCATCCCGCCGGCGCTCGGCGCCGCGCTCTCCGGCGGCGAAGCGGGCCTGCGGCGCTAGCCTCGCACGTCGTGCTCGAACGCCTCACAGAGCTGGACCAAGAGTTCCGCGACGTCGAGGCGCGCCTGGCCGACCCCGCCCTCATCGCCGACCAGTCCCGCTACCAGCAGGTGGCCAAGCGCTACCGCGAGCTGGAACCGATCGTGCAGCGGTCCCGCGAGCTGGCCCGGCGGCGCGACGACCTCGAGACGGCCCGGGCGATGCTGGGCGATGCCAGCGGCGACGAGCGGGCGATGGTGCGCGACGAGGTCGACGCGGCTGAGGCCGCCATCGCCCGGCTCACCGACGAGCTGCGGCTGCTTCTGCTGCCCCGCGACCCCAACGACGAGCGCAACGTCATCGTCGAGATCCGGGGGGCCGAAGGCGGCGAGGAGGCCAACCTGTTCGCCCGCGACCTGTTCGACATGTACCGCAGCTTCGCCGCCCGCCAGGGGTGGTCGGTCGAGGTGCTCAGCGCCGACCCGTCCGACCTCGGGGGGTACAACGAGGTGGTGATGGCCCTCAAGGGCGACGGCGTGTGGGGGCGCATGCACCTCGAGGCCGGCCCGCACCGGGTGCAGCGGGTGCCGGTGACCGAGAGCCAGGGCCGCATCCACACGTCGTCGGCGACCGTGACCGTGCTGCCGGAGGCGGAGGAGGTCGACGTCCACATCGACCCCAACGACCTCCGCATCGACGTGTACCGCTCGGGT
>DASXRH010000293.1:0-3052 GCA_036506715.1 Acidimicrobiales bacterium | reverse complement strand
CCGGGTCGCTGGCGGCCAGGCGCTCGTACAGGGCCGGCAGGCCGACGGCGGCCGCCTCGGCCTCCAGCCGGGCCCGCACGGCCGGCTCGGTGGGTGGGAACTCGAACTCGTCCACCACGGCCTGGAAGTACAGGCCCGACCCGCCGACCAGGAGCGGCACCCGCCCCCTGGCCAGCACGTCGGCGACCGCCGCGCGGGCCAGCGGCTGGAAGCGGGCGACGCTGAACTCCTCGCCCGGGTCGACCAGGTCGACCAGGTGGTGGCGGACGGCGGCCAGCTCGGCCGGGGTCGGCTTGGCCGTGCCCACGTCCATGCCCCGGTAGACCAGCATCGCGTCGGCGCTGACCACCTCGGCCCCGAGCCGGGGTGCCAGGGCCAGGGCCAGGGCGGTCTTGCCCGAAGCGGTCGGGCCCACCACGGCCAGCACCGGCCCCGGGCGCTCCGGCGCCCCCTCGCTCATGGCCCGGCCTGGGCCAGGCAGGTGGCCACCACGTAGCCGACCCCGAAGGGGGCCGCCTCGTACAGCACCCGGCCGGTCAGGGGCCTGGGTGTGTCGGTCCCGGTGTCGGTCCCGGTGTCGGTCTCGGGGTAGACGGCGATGGCGACCCGGTAGCGGTCGCCCGCCCGGGCGCCGTGCCGGGCCAGCAGCGGCTTGACCGCCGCCATGTAGGCGTCGGCGAAGGCGGCCCGGGCGGCGGCGTCGGGGACGGAGACCTCGGCCTCGACGGCCAGGCTGGGGATGGCCTCGCCGTCGAAGGCGGCCCGGTCGAGCAGCGCGCTGGCGTCGCGCTGGACCCGCTCGCCCAGCCGGACCAACTGCTCCAGCGGCACCTGGCGGCGCAGCGCCTCGGCCCGGGCGTCGCCGCCCCAGGCCAGCCGGGGCGAGACCACGAAGGTGCCGGCCACGGCGTGGTACAGCTGCTCGACGAAGTTGCCGGTGCGGCGCTCGCCCACCCGGCGGACCAGCCCGACATCGAGCAGGGCCTTCACGTGGTGGTTGGTCTTCTGCCGGGTCTCACCGATGGCCCGGGCCACGCCGGCGGCGGAGTTGGGCCGGCGCAGCGCGTCGAGCACGGCTGCCCGCAGCGGGTGGGCCAGCGCCGCCACCCGCTCCGGCTCGTCCAGCACCACCACCCGATCGCTCATTGAAAGTGATGGTTGTCTAGAAAGCAGATCCTGTCAAGGGTGGGAGCGCACGGTCAGCCGTAGCTGATCTGCTCCTCCCAGCTGCCCGGTCGGCCCTCGGGGGTGAGGTCGAACAGGTTCCACAGCATCTCGACCGTGCCGACGTGCCGGGGGTCCTGGCCGGGGTCGCTGGGGGCGTCCAGCATCTCGGAGCCCCAGAAGTGGCGGATGGTGCCGCCCTCCCTGTGGAACACGTTGAGCATCGGCATCTGGTCGCCGTCCTCGGTCTCGCCGTGGTAGTCGCGGTTGTAGCCGTTGCCCTCGGACGACAGCACCCGCAGCCGACGCCAGCCCCGGTCGTCGGCGTAGGCCAGCAGCCGCTCGACGGGCGCCTTGGCCACGGCCACCAGGTTGACCTGCTCGGTCGCGTGCCCCGCGGTGCCGTCGAACTGGTCGAGCAGGGCGGTGCACGACGGGCACGGGCTCTCGAGGATCGGGAGCAGCCGGCTGCGCCCAGTCTGCGGGCCGGGCCGGTCGTCGCCCCGGTGGCGCGGGAACATGAAGCTGTAGACGATGAGCGAGTCGCGCCCGGGGGCGAACAGCTCGGACAGGCGGACGTCGGTGGGTGCACCGTCGGGCCCGGCGCCGCGGAACACGTAGTCGTCGGGCACCTCGCCACCGGGCGGCAGCGCCCGGCGGGCGGCCGCCAGCCGCTCCATGGACCGCCGCAGCTCGATCTCCTCGGTCAACAGCTTGTCGCGGGCCGCCCGGTACTCGGCCGACTCGCCCGGGAACGTCATGGTCATCGATCGCCTCCCACCGTGATCCGTTGCGATGACGGCACCGGTGGAGACGGGGCGGGCGCCCCGGACTCATCGCGGGATCTCTTCGTGCGATGACTCGGGCCCCGCGCGATCGTCCTACCTCCATGGCCACCTTCGTCCTCATCCACGGCGCCGGCTCCGACGGCTGGTACTGGCACGGCGTGACTCCGCTGCTCGAGGCCCGGGGCCACGCCGTCCTCGCCCCCGACCTGGGCTCCGGCGACGACGCCCGGGGCCTGGCCGAGTACGCCGACGTCGTGGTGGGCGCCATCGACGCCGCCGGCCGGCCCGACGACGTCGTCCTCGTGGCCCAGTCGATGGGCGCCTTCACCGCCCCCCTGGTGTGCGAGCGGGTGCCGGTGCGGCTGATGGTCCTGGTGGCGGCCATGGTTCCCCGCCCGGGCGAATCGCCGGGCGAGTGGTGGGATGCCACCGGCCACGCCGCCGCCCGCCGGGCCCTGGCCGAGCGCGAGGGGTGGACGCCCGAGCAGGCCGACGACCCCGAGATCGTGTTCCTCCACGACGTGCCGCCCCAGGTGGCGGCGGCGGGGGCGGACCACGTCGGCCCCCAGTCGGGCACGCCGTTCGCCGCCCCCTGGCCGCTGGCGGCCTGGCCGGCCGTGCCCACCCGGTTCCTGCTGTGCCGGGACGACCGGTTCTTCCCCGCCGAGTTCCAGCGCCGGGTGGTGCGGGAGCGGCTCGGTCTCGTCCCCGACGAGATGGACGGCGGCCACCTGCCGGCCCTGGCCCACCCGCGGGAGCTGGCAGACCGGCTCGAGGCGTACCGTGCGGAGGCCGGGATCTGACCGGGCCGCGATGAGTTCGCGGTCTTGGCACCGTCATCCAGGCGACAACGCACCACCCTCCGAAGGAGGACCTCCGATGCCCCTGCGTGACACCGCCCCCCTGGGGGCGCCCTGCTGGATCGACCTGTTCACGTCCGACCCCGACACCAGCCGGGCGTTCTACGGCGACCTCTTCGGCTGGACCAGCGAGGACGCCGGCCCCGAGTTCGGCGGCTACATCAACTTCAGCTACAACGGCGCTTACGTCGCCGGCGCCATGCGCAACGACGGCAGCCAGGGCACGCCCGACGGGTGGAC
>DASXRH010000292.1:0-11293 GCA_036506715.1 Acidimicrobiales bacterium | reverse complement strand
GTTCACCGTGCTTGCCGGGGCCGCCGGCCTCCGGGGCTGGCGCGGGCACCGGCCCGACGCCGTGCTGGCCATGTCGCCGCCCCTGACCCTCGGCGCGGCCGGCTGGCTGGCCGCCCGCCGGTGGCGGGTGCCCTTCGTGTTCAACATCCAGGACGTGTTCCCCGACGTGGCCGTCGAGCTCGGGGCGATCACCAACCCCCGGGTCATCGCCCTGGCGTCATGGCTCGAGCGCTGGACCTACCGGCGCTCCGACGCCGTGACCGTCCTGTCCGACGACCTGCGCGACAACCTGGTGACCAAGATCCGGGGCACCGTGCCCGACGCCATGGACCGGGTGCGGGTCATCCCCAACTTCGTGGACACCGCCCGCATCGCCCCCGCCGACCCCGGCGCCGGCGGCTACCGGCGCGAGTTCGGCCTGGAGGGGCGCACGGTCGTCATGTACGCCGGCAACGTCGGGCTGTCGCAGGCGCTCGACCTGGTGCTCGACACCGCCCGCAAGTTGGCCGACCGGTCCGACGTCGTGTTCGTGATCAACGGCGGCGGCTCGGCCCGGGCCCAGCTCGAGGACCGGGCCGCCGGCCTGGGCAACGTCCGCTTCGTCGACTTCCAGCCCAAGGAGCGGCTGGCCGAGGTGCTGGCGGCGGGCGACATCCACGTGGTGCCGCTCAAGCGAGGCCTGGCCCGCTCCAGCGTGCCGTCCAAGACGTACTCGATCCTGGCCGCCGGGCGGCCCGTGGTGGCCAGCGTCGACGAGGGCACCGAGGTGGCCCGGGTCGTCGAGCGGGCGGGGGCCGGGCTGGCCGTCCCGCCCGACGATCCCGACGCCTTCACCGCCGCGGTGGTGGCCCTCCTGGACGATCCCGCCGGGCGCCGGGCCATGGGCGCCGCCGGCCGCGCGTTCGTCGAGCAGTGGGCGTCGCCGGCGGCCGTGGCCGAGCGCTACGACGCCCTGTTCGAGGCGCTCCGGGAGCGCCGCCGCTGACCGTGTCCGGTTCGGTCATTTCGTAGCGCGCGGGATAACGTTGAACCCTCATGGGTAAAGCCTCCTCGTCGAAAAAGGTGGCGCGCGCCGCGCGGGCCGGCGGCCGACGCTCGTCCAGCGCGCGCCAGCGCGACCTGCTGTTCCCCGGCGTGATCGGGGTGATCATCCTGCTGGGCGTCGCCCTCATCGCCTACGCCGCCAACGACCGCAAGTCCGCCACCAACGTGCCTCCAGTTGTCAACCAGGACCACTGGCACGCCGCGTTCGGCATCGACATCTGCGGCGAGTTCCAGCCCGCCGTGCCCGAGTTCGAGAGCCCGATCGGCATCCACACACACGGCGACGGCGTCATCCACATCCACCCGTTCTCGTCCGGCGGCGCCGGCGAGAACGCCACGCTGGGCGCCTTCCTCGACGGCGCCGGCATCAAGCTCACCGACACCCAGCTCACGGTGGGCGACCAGACGTGGAAGGAAGGCGACCAGAAGTGCGACGGCAAGGCGGCCGAGCTGGTCGTCGCGCAGTGGAAGCACGTCGAGAGCACCACCGAGAAGCCCGCCATCATCCGGCGCGACTTCACGGACATCCGCTTCCGCGAGGACGGCGAGGGCTACACGATCGCCTTCGTGCCCGAGGGCTCCACCGACATCCCCAAGCCCGAGTCGGCGGCCAACCTGGCCCAGCTGGGCGCGGCCGACAGCGGAGCCGCGGCCACCTCGGTGCCGGGCGGCGACCAGACCACCACCACGGCGCCGGGCGCCGCCACCACCGCCCCGGGCGACACCACTGCCACCACCGCGCCGGTCGACCCCAACGCCACCACGGCACCCACCACCGCGCCAGGCGGCTGACGTGCGGGCGGTCGTGCTTGTCGGAGGGTTCGGCACGCGCCTGCGACCGTTGACGCTGACACGACCCAAGCAGATGCTGCCGGTGGTCAACCGGCCCATGATCGAGCACGTGATCGAGCACCTGGCGGGCCACGGCGTCGACGACGTGGTCCTGTCGCTCGGCTACCGGCCCGACGGCTTCCGCCACGCCTACCCCGACGGCCGCTGCGCCGGCGCCACGCTGCACTACGCGGTCGACCCCGAGCCGCTCGACACCGCCGGCGCCATCGCCTGGTCGGCCAGCGAGGCCGGCATCACCGACCGGTTCCTCGTGGTCAACGGCGACGTGCTCACCGACCTCGACGTCGGCCGGCTGGTGGCCTTCCACGACGCCGCCGGCGCCGAGGGCACGATCGCGCTGCACCGGGTGGCGGACCCGTCCCGCTACGGCGTGGTGCCCACCGACAAGGCGGGCCTGGTCGAGGCGTTCGTCGAGAAGCCCCGGCCGGGCGAGGCGCCCACCGACCTCATCAACGCCGGCACCTACGTGCTCGAGCCGGCGGTGCTCGACCGCATCCCCGGCGGGCGCAGGGTGTCGGTCGAACGCGAGGTGTTCCCGGGCATGGTGGCCGACGGCAGCCTGTACGCCCTCGACGGCGACACCTACTGGATCGACGCCGGGACGCCCGGCGAGTACATCCAGTGCCAGCTCGACCTCGTCGACGGCGTGCGGGGTACGCCCGTGCCCGGCGTCGACGACCTGGCCGCCGTCGACGGCGACGCCACGGTCAAGCGCTCGGTGGTCGGACCCGGGGCCACGGTGGCCGCCGGGGCCCGGGTGGCCGGCGCGGTGGTGCTGCCGGGGGCCCACGTCGGGTCCGATGCCGTCGTGGTCGGCTCGGTGGTCGGCGAGGGCGCGGTCGTCGGGGCCGCGGCCCACGTCGTGGGGGGCAGCGTCGTCGGCGACCGCCAGGTGGTGGTTCCCGGCGAGCGGCTCGACGGCGTCCGCCGCCCCGAGGCCTGCCCGTGAGGACGCTGGTCACAGGGGGTGCCGGCTTCATCGGGTCGACGCTGGTCGACCGCCTGCTGGCCGAGGGGCACGACGTCGAGGTGCTCGACGACCTGAGCACCGGCTCGCTGGCCAACCTGGCCGAGGCCCGTGCCGACCGCACCCACCGGCTCAGCTTCCACCAGATCGACATCCGCGACGCCCAGCTGGTCGACCTCCTCGCCCGCCGGGCGCCCGAGGTGATCTTCCACCTGGCGGCCAGGACCGACGACCGGCAGTCGGTGGCCCGCCCGGCCCTCGACGCCGAGGTCAACGTGGTCGGCAGCCTCAACGTGCTGGAGGGGGCCCGGGTGGCCGGCACGCGCAAGGTGGTGTTCGCGGCCACCGGCAGCATGTACGGCGAGGCGCCCCGGGGGAAGCTGCCGGTCAAGGAGTCGCAGGCCGCCGCCCCGGTGTCGCCCCACGGGGCGTCGAAGCGGGCGGTGATCGACCACCTCGAGGTGTACCGGCGGGTCCACGGTCTCGAGTTCACGGCCCTGGCCCTGGCCAACGTGTACGGCCCCCGCCAGGACCCCGAGGGCGAGGCCGGGGTGGTCGCCATCTTCGCTGGCCGGCTGCTGGCCGACCAGGCGTGCACGATCTACGGCGACGGCGAGCAGACCCGCGACTTCGTGTACGTCGACGACTGCGTCGACGCCCTGGTGCGGGCGGCCGGCCGCGGCGACGGCCTGGTGGTCAACGTGGGCACCGGCCGGGAGACGACGATCAACGGCCTCCACGCCGCCCTGGCGGCCGCGGCCGGCGTCGACCGGCCGGCTCACCTGGGCGCCGCCCGCCCCGGCGAGCTGTCCCGCTGCGCCCTCGACCCCACCCGGGCCGCCATCCAGCTGGGCTGGCGCCCGTGGACCGACCTCGCCGACGGCACCGCCCGGGTCGTCGACTGGATCAAGCAGCGGGGCTGAACCCCGCGCTGCGGTCGCCGGCGGCCGTGGCAGACTTGGCGCCATGCCAGCAGCCGTGCCGGCCCGGGTGTCCGAGCGCGTGATCGACGACCGACGTCGTCTGGGAATCGACGCGCTCGACGAGTGCTGGGCCGGGGAATGGCATCTGGTGAATCCACCGAAGAGTTGGCACGTCGAGCTGAACGCCGACGTGTTCCTTGTCCTCGCGCCGCTGGCGCGCGCCGGAGGGCTGCGGGCGGTCGGCGACGCCAGCGGGCTGTTCGCTGCGCCCGACGACTGGCGGGTGCCGGACCAGACCTACGCCCGGCCGGAGGACCGGCGGGACGAGGGGTTCGTGTCGGCCGAGCTGGTGGTCGAGATCCGCTCGCCGGGCGACGACACCTACCGCAAGCTGCCGTTCTACGCCGGCCGGGGTGTGGCCGAGGTGTTGGTGGTCGACGAGGCCCGGCGGGTGGCGCTGTACCGGCTCGACGGGGCCGGCACCCTGGTCCCCGTCCGGCCCCGGCCCGACGGCCCCGTGCGGTCCGACGTGCTCGGCGTCACCTTCGCCACCGCCGACGGCCCCCGCCTGCGCATCGCCTGGGAGGGCGGCACCGCCGAGGTCTAGCGGAACAGGTCCTCGGCCGGGGCCCGGACCACCTCGCCGACGACCTCGCCCCGGCCCAGCCACGTGGGGTCGACGCCGCGGACCACGGCGGCGCAGATGCCCGACGACTTGCCCATGACCAGCTCGGCGGCGGCGGCCAGCTCGTCGACCACGCAGATCTCGGTGACCGCCAGCTCGCGGCCGAAGGCGTCGGGGGTGCCCCGCAGGTCGACCACGGCCCGGATGCCGGCGCAGCCGATGGCCACGTCGGTCAGCCCCCGGCGCCACACCCGGCCGAACGTGTCGCTGATGATGACCGCCACCTCGACGTTCATCCGGGCCCGGACGCCGTCGCGCAGCCGGCGGGCCGAGCGGTCGGGGTCCTCGGGCAGCAGCGCCGCCCAGCCCTCCTCGACGTTGGACAGGTCGACCCCGGCGTTGGCGCACACGAACCCGTGACGGGTCTCGCTGATCACCAGCTCACCCCGGCGGCGCAGGATGCGCACCGACTCGCCCTCCACGATGCGGGCCTTGCTGTCGGGATCGCGGGGGTCGAGGGGCACGAGCTGGGCCTCGGCCTTTGACACGACCTTCTGCGTCACCACGAGCACGTCGCCGTCGGCCAGGTCGGGGGCGGCCTCCGCGATCAGTCGGGACAGGTCGGCCCCGGGGCGGACCTCCCCGATGCCCTCCACCGGCAGGATCTGGAGATCGCGGCTCACCTTCCCACACCCTTCCCTGGGGTCGGACCCATCGTCACCGGCCGAGCGCCACCATGCTGAGGGTGGCGGCCGCAGCCGGGTCACGCATGATCGTGTCGGTCACGACGCAGCGCAAACCGGCTGCTCGCACGGCGTCGGCGTGGGCGGCGTCGGCCTCGTCGATGACCAGCGTGCCGGCCACGGGGGCGTACAGGCGGGCCACGCCGACGACCGAGTCCTCGTGACCCAGCTCGCGCATGAGACGGTCGGCCGGGCCCTTGAGCGCCCGCCCACCGACCAGGGGCGAGATGGCCACGACGGTCTCGCGGCGGGCCGCCACCGCCTCCTGCACCCCGGGGACGGCGAGCACCGGACCGATGGACACGATCGGGTTCGACGGGGCGATGATCACGGTGCCGGCCCCGCCCAGGGCGTCGAGCACCCCGGGCGCCGGGCGGGCGGTCTCGGCCCCGGCGAAGCGGACAGCCGCCACGGCCACCCCGTGCTCGCGGCGCACGAAGTAGTCCTGGAAGGCGATCTCGGCGCCGGTGTCGGGGCCCTCGGCCGGCGTCAGCATGGTGCGCACCGGGTCGTCGGTCACGGGGACCACGGCCAGGTCCAGCCCCCATCCGCGGGCGATCTCGGCGGTGACCGTCGACAGCGGGACGCCGTCGGCCCGGCGCTGCGTGCGGTACAGGTGGGTGCCGATGTCGCGGTCGCCGAGTCCGAACCAGGTGGCGCCCCCGTAGCGCGCGAGGGTGGCCATGGCCTGCCACGACTCGTCCCGCAGGCCCCAGCCCCGGTCGGGGTCGATGGCGCCGGCCACGGTGTAGACGACCGTGTCGAGATCGGGGCTGATGGCCAGCCCGTGCATGACCATGTCGTCACCCACGTTGACGACCGCGGTCACCTCGGCCGGGGGCACGGCTCGGACCAGGCCGGTCAGCAGCCGGGCGGCCCCCACGCCGCCGGCCAGCACCGCCACGGTGGGCGTCACGGGCCGTCAGGCGATGCCGTGGAGGCGCCCCTCGAGCAGGGCCACGTCCGCGTCGACCATCAGGTTGACGAGGTCCTCGAAGCTCGTCTTCGGCGCCCAGCCGAGCACCTTGCGGGCCTTTGTCGAGTCGCCGACCAGCAGGTCGACCTCGGCGGGCCGGAAGAACTTCTCGTCGATCACGACGTACTTCTCCCAGTCGAGCCCCACCCGGTCGAAGGCCAGCTGGCAGAACTCGCGCACCGAGTGGGTCTCGCCGGTGGCCACGACGTAGTCGTCGGGCTCGTCCTGCTGGAGCATGAGCCACATGGCCTCGACGTAGTCGCCGGCGTAGCCCCAGTCGCGCTTGGCGTCGAGGTTGCCGAGCCGCAGCTCGTCGGCCAGGCCCAGCTTGATCTTGGCCACGGCGTTGGAGACCTTGCGGGGGAGGAACTCGATGCCCCGGCGGGGCCCCTCGTGGTTGAAGAGGATGCCGCTGGTGGCGTGGAGTCCGTAGGACTCGCGGTAGTTGACCGTGATCCAGTGCCCGTAGACCTTGGCCACCCCGTAGGGCGAGCGGGGGTAGAACGGCGTCGACTCCCGCTGCGGGGTCTCGATGACCTTGCCGAACATCTCGCTCGACGACGCCTGGTAGAAGCGGATCGACGGGTCGATGGTGCGGACGGCGTCGAGCATGCGGGTCACGCCGATGGCGGTGAACTCGCCGGTGAGCACCGGCTGCTGCCACGACGTGGGCACGAACGACTGGGCGGCGAGGTTGTAGACCTCCTCGGGGTGGTGCTCCTGGAGGATCGACAGGATCGACACCTGGTCGAGCAGGTCGCCGTGGACGAACGTGATGCGGTCCTGGAGGTGCCCGATGCGTTCCCAGTTGACCGTGCTGGTCCGCCGCACCATGCCCAGGACCTCGTAGCCCTTGTCGAGCAGCAACTCGCACAGGTGGGAGCCGTCCTGGCCGGTGATACCGGTCACGAGTGCTCTCTTGGTCACGATGGGGTCTCCTCCCGCAGGTGCGCCAGGTTGTCAGCAGCCAAGGCGCGTCCGCCAGTCTGCCAGGACATCGGCCAGCGTCTGCTCCAGGGCGATCGTGGGCACCCAGCCGGTCGCCTGCCGCAGCGCCGTGTTGTCGCCGACCAGGACCGGGATGTCGACCGGCCGGGCCAGCGCGGGGTCTGACACCAGGTGCATGGGGCGGGCCGCCATGGCCAGCAGGGCGTCGGCGATCTCCTCGACGGACACGGCCGCCCCGCGGCACACGTTGTAGACCTCGCCGGGCACCCCGTGCTCCATGAGCAGCCGGTAGGCCCGCACCACGTCGCGCACATCAGTGACGTCGCGCCGGGGGCTGAGGTTGCCGATGGGGACCTCGTCACCGCCGTCGCGCTCGTTGCGGGCGATGCGGGCGGCCAGCGACGGGGCGACGAAGCGGTCGCTCTGCCCGGGGCCGAGGTGGTTGAAGGCCCGGACCCGCAGCACCGGCAGCCGGTGGCCCAGCCAGGCCTGCTGGGCCAGAGCGTCGGCCGCCACCTTGGAGGCGGCGTAGGGCGACACGGGGCGCAGCGGCCGGTGCTCGGTGAGCGGCAGCTCGTCCTCGGTGACCCGGCCGTAGACGTCGGCGCTGGTGACGGCGAGCACCCGCCCGGTCCCGGCGGCCCGCGCGGCCTCGAGCACGTTGAGCGTGCCGAGGGCGTTGGCCAGGAACGTCTCGCGGGGGGCCACCCAGCTGCCGCCCACGTCGGACGCCCCGGCCAGGTGGTACACGGCCTCGGGCTTGGCGGCCATGATCGCGTCGGTGACCGGCTCGGCGTCGGCGACGTCGATGCCGTCGACCGTGCGCTCGAGCTCGACGACCTCGTCGCCCTGCTCGTGGAGGTGCCGCACCAGGTGCACACCGACGAAGCCCCCGGCTCCGGTGACCAGCGCTCTCACGGGCCGTCATCGTAGGCGGCGCGCCCGCCGCCTCGTGAACCTGCTCACGTGGCCGTCCCCGCCACCCGGGCGAGCAGGGCGGCGAAGCTGTCGGTGGTGGTGCCCCAGTCGTAGCCGGCGGCCACCCGCCGGCCCCGGGCGACGAGCGCGGCGCGGTGGTCGGGGTCGCGCAGCACCCGGTCGAGCGCGGCGGCCAGGGCGTCGGCGTCGCCCACCGGGACCAGGTCGGCGCCGTCATCGCAGACCTCGACCAGCGCGCCGACCCGGGTGCCGACCACCGGCACGCCGGCCGCCATGGCCTCGACCGGGGGCAGGCCGAAGCCCTCGTACACAGAGGGGAAGGCGTAGACGGCTGCTCCCGCCACCAGCGCGGCCCGGTCGGCGTCGGCCACCCAGCCGAGGCGGACGATGCGGTCGCGGTGGGCGGCGGCGGCGGTGGCGGCGGTGAGGGCCTCGGCCCCCCAGCCGTCGCGGCCGGCGATCACCAGGCGCAGGTCGGGATCGGCGCCGGCCAGGGCGTCGAACGCGGCGACCAGGGTCGGCAGGTCCTTGCGGGGCTCGACCGTGCCCACGGCCAGGACGTAGCGGTCGCCCCCGACCAGGGCCGCGACGTCGGCCGGGCGGGCGCCCGGCTCGGCCCGGGGGCCGCGCACGCCGTGGGGGATGGCCACCACGCGGTCGGGGTCGACGCCGAGGTGCTCGATCACCTCGCCCCGCACGAACTCGGTGGGGGTGTGGACCCAGGCGCCCCGGGCCGCGGCCCGCCGCACCAGGTCGGGGTAGGCGACGGTGAACCCGTCGGCCAGCTCGGGGAAGTGGAGGGTCGTCAGGTCGTGCACGGTGACGAGGGCGGCGGCCCGGGTCGGTGGCACCACATAGTTGGGCCCCCAGACCACGTCGTGGCGCCCGATCCACCTGTCGATCAGGGGATGGTCGGTGCGGCGCCAGGCCTCGTGCAGCGGCCGGGCGGGCATCGGCCGGTCGACCACGGCCACGCCCGGCGGGGCGACCTCGCGGAGCCGGCCCCGGCCCCGCCAGGTGACGGCGTAGCCGGTGAGGGCCAGGTCGGGGCGGGCGGCCAGGCGGCGGGTCAGCTCGTCGACCATGACGCCCACGCCGGTCAGCGGGGCGAGCAGCGACGTGAGGTCGACCGCCACCCGGCGCACGGTCGGGGCCACGGGCCGGCGGGCTCAGCGGGTGGTGGTCGTGCCCCGCGGCGGCCGCTGGGTGACCTGGCGGAGCACGGCGTCGAGCGACTTGCCGAGCTGGCGCCGCTGGACCTGGAGGTGCTGGAACCCGAGGATGCCGAGACCGACCGCGGTGTAGAGGGTGTTCTCGACCCGCTCGGCCAGGTCGTCGGTGGAGATGCCCTGCATGCGTGCCTCCCGGGTGCGCCCGCGACCCTACACCGGCCCCCGCGCGCCCCCGGGGGGTCCGCGGCCGGCGCGTGCCGCGCCGCTACCCTCCGCGCGTCGTGGAGCCGGAAGAGCAACCGCCCGCGCCGCCTCCGGTCGTGGCCGTCGTGGTGACCCACGACGCCCCCGGAGAGCGGCTCGACGCAGTGCTCGCGGCCATGGCCGCCCAGGACCACCCGAACCTCGACGTGCTGGTGGTCGACACCGGCGAGGACGACCCCACCGAGCGGGTCCGCGCCGCGCTGCCGGCGGCGGTGGTCCACCGGGCCGGCGACGTCGGCTTCGGGGCGGCGGCCAACATGGTGCTCGACATGGTGTCGGGGGCCGAGTTCTACGTGTTCTGCCACGACGACGCGGCACCCGACCCGGGAGCAGTCACCGCCCTGCTCGACGCGGCCGGGCGCTGGGGTGCCGACGTGGTCGGGCCCAAGCTCGTGGGGTGGGACGACGTCCACCGGCTGGCCCAGTTCGGCGTCACGGTCGACAAGGTGGGCGTGGACGTGCCCTACGTCGAGCGGGGCGAGCTCGACCAGGGCCAGCACGACGGCCTGCGGGACGTGTTCGCGGTGCCCGGCGCCTTCACCCTGGTGCGGGCCGCCCGGTTCGCCGAGGTCGGCGGGTTCGACGAGGCCATCACGTTCCTCGGCGACGACCTCAGCCTCGCCTGGCGGGCCCGCCTGGCCGGCACCCGGGTGCTGGTCACCTCGGGCGCCCGGGTGCGCCACGCCGAGGCCTTCGCGGACCGGCCTGCGGCCGGCGAGCGGGCCCGCCTGGCCGCCCGCCACCGCCTGCGGGTGGTGCTCACCAGCTACGGCCGGGCCCGCCTGCTCGCCATCGTCCCCCAGGCCCTGGCGCTGACGCTGGTCGAGGCGATCGGCGCGCTGGTCACCGGCCGCCCCGGCCACGCCCGGGCGGCTCTGGGCGCCTGGCCTTGGAACCTGCGGCGGCTGCGGTCGCTGCTCGACGCCCGCCGGGCCGTGGCCGGCTTCCGCCGGGTGCCGGACCGGGCGGTGCGCCGGTTCCAGGTGCCGGGCCTGGTCGGGCCCCGCCTCCGGCGGCTGCGGGTCGAGGGTGGCGGCCGCGTCGGCCCGGGCCGGCGGGCGACCGCCGGCCGGCGGGTGGCGGCCGTCCCGGTGCGGGGGCACATGGACGTCGACCCGACCGCCTGGTCGCCCGCCGCCGTGGCCGTGACCGTGGCCATGGCCGCCGTGGTGATCTTCGGCAGCCGCCACCTGCTGACCCGGGGCGTGCCGCTGGTGGGCGAAATGGTGCCGCTGGGGGGCGGTCCCGGCGCCCTCGTCCGTCAGTGGGCCGGCGGGTGGCGGCCGGCAGGCCTGGGTTCGGGCGCCGCGCCCCCGCTGGTGGTGGGCGCGGCCGGGGTCGTGAACGGGCTGGTCCTCGGCCACGGCGGGCTGGCCCGGATGCTCATGGTGATGGGCCTGCTGCCGCTGGGGATTCTGGGCGCCCACCGGCTGGCCGCGCCGCTGGGGTCGAAGCGGGCCCAGGTGGCGGCGGCCGTCGCCTACGCGGCCGTGCCGCTGCCCTACGACGCGCTGGCCGCCGGGCGCTGGTCGGCGCTGGCCGCCTACGCGGCGGCGCCGTGGATGCTGGGCCGGCTGGCCCGGGCCTCGGGCCGGGCGCCCTTCGGCCCCGATCCCGAGAGCCCCGAGGACCTGGTCGCCGACCACGGACTGGTCCAGCACGTGGTGGCCACCGGGACGGTGACGGCGCTGGCCGGGATCCTCGTGCCCCAGGCCCCGCTGCTGCTGCTCGGGATGGGGGCGGCGCTGGTCGTCGGCAGCGTTCTGGCGCTGGACGCCCGCGGGGTCCTCCCGCTGGCCGTGGCCAGCGCCGGCGGCGCCGTCGTGGCCGCGCTGCTCCA
>DASXRH010000291.1:0-2526 GCA_036506715.1 Acidimicrobiales bacterium | reverse complement strand
CGGCCCGCCGGGGGCTGGTCCTGGTCGACGGGGTCGACGGCGAGATCATCGAGCATTTCGTCGAGGAGAACCCCGAGGACTGGTCGGAGCTCGACACGGCGTGAGTCGGTCCCGCCGGACCCGCCGGGCGGCGGCGCTGGCGCTGGCCGGCGCGCTCGCGTTCGCTGCCGCCTGCGGGGGCGGGAGTGGGGGTGGGGGCGACGACGGGGCCGCCGGCACCACAACGACCACCGCGCCGGCCACGACCACGGCCCCCACCACCACGGCGCCCGCCACCCCCGGCGGTCCGCTGGCCCCGACGCCGACGGTCGCGCCCGTGGACGTGAACGCCCTGCGCCCGCCCGCCCCGGCCGGCGAGCCCGCGGCCCTCGCCGCCCAGATCGCCGCCGCCGAGGCCACGCTGCGGGCGCCCGGCGCGGCCGAGGGCGACGTGGCCGCCGCCGCGCTGGCCCAGCAGGTCGCCTACCGCCAGCTGGGCGACCACCCCGAGTGGGACGCCGCCGTCCAGGCCGCGGTGCCGCCCGGGCTCGGGAGCTCGGTCCAGATCCAGGCCACCGCCCGGCGCGAGTTCCGGGCGCTGCTGCGGTCGCCGGCGTCGACCATGCCGGCGTGGCGCATCGTGGCCCCCCAGCCCGCCGACCAGCTGGCCACCTGGTTCCACGAGGCCGAGGCCGAGTTCGGGGTTCCGTGGCAGGTGCTGGCGGCCGTCAACCTGGTCGAGAGCGGCATGGGCCGCATCCGGGGGACGTCGGTGGCGGGGGCCCAGGGGCCGATGCAGTTCCTGCCCTCGACGTGGGCCGCCTACGGCGAGGGCGACATCAACGACCACCACCAGGCCATCCGGGCCGCCGCCCGCTACCTGGTGGCCAACGGCGCGCCCGGCGACATGGCCGGCGCGCTGTGGAACTACAACCACAGCGACCACTACGTGCACGGCGTCCTGCTCTACGCCGACCTCATCGCCGAGCACCCGGGCGCCTTCGCCGCCTTCTACCACTGGGGCGTCTGGTACCGCAGCACCGCCGGCGACATCTACCTGCCGGTCGGCTACGAGGCGACCGAGCCGATCCCGGTCGAGGAGTACCTGGCGACGGCCCCCCGGTGAGCGCCCGGGGGGCCGGCACCGGTCCGCCGGTCAGGCGGTGCGCAGGTCCAGCTCGGCGACGTGCGCACCGGTCACGTGCACGAGCCCCAGGGGGACCAGGTCGTCGTCGAGGATCTGATAGGTCCCCTGGACCACCTGCGGGTAGACGGCGACGGCCACGCTGCCGCCGCCGATCTCCCGCAGGTGGACCCCGGTGTGGAACCGCTCGGCGGGCCGGCCGGCCGGGCAGGCCTCCAGCTCGCCGGACGCGGTGGGGCCGTCCAGGTAGACGACCATCGCCCCCACGTCACCGCCGATGTCCAGCATGGGATTGGCCCCCGGGGCCGGAGCCCCGGGAGCCTCCCGGACCGCGCTGTGCGGGTGCGGGTGGGGGTGGGTGTGGGTGTGGCCGTGGGTCCCCACGTCAGGCCGCCGGGACGTCGTAGCCCGCGTAGGGCACGCCCAGGTAGGGGAAGACGCCGAGGAAGTCACGGTCGAGGTTGGTGAAGGTGCCGTCCTCGATGACCGCGACCGCCCCGTCGGGGGTGAACGTCGGGTCGACCAGCGGGAAGGTCGCACCGGCGACCGCCCGCAGCTCGATGGTGACCACGTCGTCGGTCACCCGCCGCCCGTTGGGGAAGCCGGCCAGGTCGCCGCCCAGGATCCCCAGCCGGTTGGGGTTGGGGGAGGGCGGGATGGCCACGTTGAGCCGGAGCTCGTCGGCCTGGGTCGTCCCGGTGAAGTTCTGGAACCCGGGGATGATGCCGGCCGGGATGCCGGTGAGCAGGATGGCCAGCAGGTCGGCCCTGTCCTTGTCGAGCGCCGCCAGGTTGGGGAACACGCCCGGGTACAGCACCGGCAGCAACGCCGCCAGCTCCGGACGGGCCACGTACTTGGCGAACTCGTTGTCGTCCGCGGGGCCCTGGGAGTTCCACTCGTCCTTGCGGGCGAGGGGGACGATGACCTCGTTGAACAGCGGGTTGCCCAGGCGGGACACCTGGACCCACGGCCCGACCCCGCTGCGGGAGCCGCCGCTGCGCACGCCGCCCTTCTGGCGGCTGGCGGCGCCCCACACGCCGATGACCGCCTTGGACGACATCGGGTCGGTGGGCACCGAGCCGTCCACCGTCAGGTCCGAGATGGGGACCTGGATGGCCAGCGAGTGCACGTTGACGTCGGCCAGGGCATCGACGCCCGGAGCCGCCGCGGTGGGGATGAGGTGCAGGTTCTGGAAGGGCCGCAGCGTCGCCAGGTCGAACACCGAGCCGAGGTCCACGAAGAACCCCTCGGCCCGCTGGCCGGCGAACACGGTCTCGCCCGACTGCAGCTTCTTCACGGCCTTGGACGCCAGGGTGGCGTAGTCCGGGGTGGACCGGGGGCCGATGTTGCAGGGGGGCGTGGCCAGCCCGCTGGCCAGCAGCGTCGACTTGGCCCGGCGGCCC
>DASXRH010000290.1:0-19863 GCA_036506715.1 Acidimicrobiales bacterium | reverse complement strand
CAGTCTTGGCGTCGCCCCGCCTCAGCGGGCGCCGGCGCCGTCCACTGCGTCGCTGGCGCCGACCAGCCGCACCACCTCGGCGGGCGTGGCCCGTCCATCGTGGATGACTCTGCCGTCCCGCAGCGCCACACAGCGGTCGACCCGCTCGACGTAGCTCGGCTCGTGGGTGGCGACCACGATCGCCGCCCCGTCGGCGTGGGACCGGTCCAGCAGGCCGAGCAGCGCCTCCTGGCCGGGCACGTCGAGGCCGACGAAGGGTTCGTCCACCAGCAGCAGCGTGAAGGGCCGCACCAGCCCGACGGCGATCACCGCCTTCTGGCGCAGCCCCCGGCTGAAGCGGGCGGGCAGGTCGTCGGCCCGGTGGGCCAGGCCCACCGCCGCCAGGAGCTGGTCGAACTGCTCCTCGGTCGCCTCCACCCCGTGGAGGCTGGCGATGTAGGCCAGGTGCTCCCGCACGCTCAGGTCGTCGTAGAGCACCGGGGTGTCGGGGATGTACGACACGGCGGCCCGGGCCTCGGGGGCGCCGGCGGGGGCGCCGGCCACCGCGATCTCGCCGCCGGTCAGGTCGAGCAGGCCGGCGGCCAGGCGCAGGAACGTCGACTTCCCCGACCCGTTGTGCCCGACCAGCGCCACCCGCTCGCCGGCCGCGATCGACAGCGTGAGCGGGGCCAGGGCGACCAGGTCGCCGTAGGACTTGGTGGCGTCGCGCGCCACGAGGACCGGATCAGGGCCGGGGCGCACGGGCGCCGCCTCCCGTCGGGTTGACCGTGGCCTGCAACAGGTCCTGCAGCTTGTCACGCTGCCACAGCCAGGCCACGAACAGCGCGAACCCGATGGTGACGGTGACGGCCGCGGCGCCGGCCGCGACCAGCGCCGACCGGCCCGCGCCGGCGGCGGCCCGCGCGGCGAGCACCGGCAGCGTGCCCCCGATGGCCAGCAGGAGCGGGCGCACCACCCGGAAGGCCTGCATGGCGCCGGTGACCTCCGGGGGCATGAGCAACGCCTCCAGCGGGTCGGGCACGGAGACCAGGCTGGCACCGGCGGCGGCCACCCCGCCCATCGCCGCGGGCGGGGCGCAGATCAGCGCCAGCGCCACCCCGCCGCCGCCCGGGTCGACCAGCAGGGCCGCCGCGACGCCCAGCGCCGCCACCACCGCCATGACGGCCACGGCCACGGCCAGGTGGCGCACCCGCAGCGCCGCGTGCCCGACCGGCATCGAGCCGCTGAGGCTGGGGTGGTCGAGCTCCTGCGCCATGGCCTCGGACGCGTCGAGCCCGGCCAGGAACAGGGCCACGCCCGCCAGGGCCAGCAGCGGGGTTGTACCCGACCACACGCCCCGCAGGGCGAGGCCGGCCACCACGGCCAGCAGCACCAGCCGCCCGACCCGGGCGGCGGGCCAGCGCAGCACGCCCCGCACGCCCCGCCGCCACACCGGCCGGCGGTCGGTACCCCGCACCCGCAGGCGCACCCACGGACGCAGCCGGGGCAGCTCGAGGGCCAACTGGCGCCGGAGGACGACGACGGTGCGGACGTCCTGGAGCGTCGCCGCGAACCTGAGCTGGCCGACCAGGCGCGAGCGCCGCTCGGCCGACTCGATCGACACCCCGGCGACCCGGGCCAGCCCGAGCCCGAGCACGGCCGCCGACACCCCGACGGCCACCAGCCCCGGCCAGGCGGGGAGCACCGGCCACATCCCGATGCGCCCCCACGGCGCCGTCGGCGACCCCGGCACGGCCCCGACGACGTCGGCCGCCGCGGCCGCGACCAGCCCGACTCCCAGAGCCGTCCCCAGCCACGACGGCAGGCGCACCGACGAGGCCAGCAGGGCGGCGCCGGCCGCCAGCGCGGCCGTGGCCACGGCGAAGACGGTGGCGCTCGCCACCCACCCGGCGGCCGAGCCGGACAGCCGGTGGGCCGCCAGCACGCCGACGGCCAGTCCGGCGGCGGTGGCCACGAAGGCGAGGAAGCGGAGCTGGCGCAGCACCGGTCCCCGCAGCGCTCGGCCCCGGTCGACCGGGGCGAGCAGGACGTGGCGGACGTCGGCCTGCTCGAGCACCAGCGGCCCGCCCCGGCAGCCCGAGCGCAGCCCGACGGCGACGGCCAGCGCCGCCGCCAGCGACAGCCACGCGTCGCCGCGGGCGGTCACGTCGGCCATCTGCCCCGGGGTCAGGCGGCCGTCGCCGATGACGGCGGCCAGCCCGTAGAAGCCGATGGCGCACGCGAACCCGGTCAGCTCGGCGCGGTAGAGCGCGTCGATCCAGTCGACGGCGGCCAGCCGCCGGCGCTTGCGCCACCGCCGCCACTCGGCCAGCGAGTACTCGAGGTCGGCATCGGGGTCGGCGGTGAACATCGCGGCGCCACGATGGCACGGCACGCGGGTCGACAGACAGCGGGGACGGTTCAGGCCACCGTGGCCGCGTAGCGTCGGTCGGCCACCACCAGGGCGGCGAGGAGGGCGGCGGTCAGCGCCGCCACCAGGAGGCCGTCGGCCCGGGACGCCGGGGCCACCGCCGCGGCCATGAGCACGACCGCCGCCGGTCGGGTCCACGGCTGGGGGCGCCCCACCCGCCGGCCGAAGGCCACGAGCCCGAGCAGGTACAGCGCCGGCCCGCCCAGCGCCACCAGCGCGCCGGCCCACCCCAGCGGGTCGCCCGGGTGGGCGAGCACCAGCTCGTCGCCCACGGCCGACAGCAGCACCCCGGCCACGATGGGCAGGTGGAGGTACGTGTAGGCGTCACGGCCCGTCCGCCCCGGCAGGTCGTCCGCGGCGATGCGGCGCGCGGCGGCCCCGGCGACCTGGCCGAAGTACAGCCACCACAGCGCCACCGTCGACACGAACGCGCACACCAGGGCGGCGATCACCGGCCCGTCGAGCCCGGACCCCGAGGCGGTGGCCCCGGTGATCACGATGCTCTCGCCCAGCACGATGATGACGAACAGCTGGAACCGCTCGGCGAAGTGCCCCGGGTCGATCGCCCACTCGGCCACCGGCGACCGGCCCATGCCCGGCACCCAGTAGCGCACCAGCGGGCCGGCCAGGTCGAGCGCCAGCGCCGCCAGCCACCACGCCCACCGGGCGCCGCCGTGGGCGACAGCCCCGGCGATCCACAGCGGCACCGACGCCATGCTCCAGATCAGGATCAGCCGGAAGTTGTGGTTGAACGCCCCCGCCGGCGTCACCGCGACCACGAAGCCGTTGCGCACCACCTGCAGCGCGCAGTAACTGGCCGCGAACAGCAGGGCGTGGTCACCGAAGGCGTCGGGGATGGCCACGGCCATGAGCAGGCTGGCCAGCATGACGAACACCAGCACCAGCCGGACGGCCGCCACCTCGGGGTCGAACCAGTTGGCCATCCACGTCGTGTAGTTCCAGGCCCAGTACACGGCGAGCAGCAGGAACGCCGTCTGGGCGGCGCCCGCCCACGTCAGCTCGCCCACCAGGTGGTGCGACAGCTGGGTCACGGCGAACACGTAGACGAGGTCGAAGAACAGCTCGAAGTACGTGGCCCGGCGCTCGCCATCACCGCGCCGCACGTACGGGATGTCGGGGACCACCGCCGGGGACCCGTCGGCCGATGTCACCCCCGCAGTATGGGCGGACGGGGGCGTCAGGCCGGCACGGTGGCCCGCAAGCCCAGCATCCAGGGGACGAGGTTCGGCCCGGCCTCCACCACCTCGCGCAGCACGAGGCCGGCGCCGGCGACGGCGTTGAGCAGCTCGGCCAGCGGGACGTGGCGGGCGCCGATGCGGCCCCGGACGCCGGGCCCGAAGTTCTCGTGGCGCAGCACCCATCCGGCCGCCGCGTAGCCCGGGCCCAGCGCCAGCCGGTCGGGGCGCCGGGTCACGCTCTCGACGTGGTGGCCGACGAAGCAGGGGTGGACCCCCAGGTGGACGACGTCACCGCCGGGAGCGACGACCCGGGCCACCTCCCGCAGCACGGCGGCGTAGTCGTCGACGTCGGAGTGGACCAGCACCACGGCGGCCCGGGGCACCCGGCCGTCGGCGAAGGGCAGCCGGGTGGCGTCGCCCCGCACCGCCCAGGCACAGCGGCCTCGGGCCAGCCGCAGCTGGTCCGCCGACACGTCGACCCCGCCCACGGTCCACCCGGCGGCGGCCAGCGCCAGGGCGCTGAGGCCGGTGCCGCAGCCCACGTCGAGCACCAGCCCCGGCCCCCGGCCCAGCAGGGCAGCCAGCACCGGCGCCGGGCCGTCGGCCGCGCTCGGGTACCAGGCGAACGTCTCGTCGTACCAGTCGGCCAGCCCGTCGTAGCGGGTGGCGGTCACGGGCTCGGTGGCGGATTGTCGGCCCACGGGAACCTCCGGGTCTCGCCCGTGATCGTGCCGCGGCAGCCGGCCGCCCCGCACGAGCAGGTGAGCGTGAACCCCGGGCCCGAAAGGCGGGCGTAGTCGACCGTCAGCTCGGTGCCGCCGGCGACGGCCCGCCGGGTGGCCAGCTCGTAGGGGCCGGCGGGCGCCAGGGTCGGATCGCAGCTGTGGTTGCCGCAGTGGGCGGCGGTGGCCGGCGGCAGCACCAGGTGGGCGTCGGGGCCGAGGGCCACGGTGTCGACGTAGGGCGCCGCAGGGTCGGCGTCGGCGGCGGCGATGCGCCGGTCGAGCTCGGCGGTGGGCACCACCTGCCCGCCGAGCCGCAGCACGACCGTGCCCGCCGGCAGGTCGACGGCGGCGAACAGGCCGTCACCGGCGATGGCCGACGGGCCGACCCGCAGCCCGTCGTGCACCCACACGGCGACCGGGGGCGTCGGGATCGTCACGGCCCGCGGAGCGTACCGTCGGTGGCCGTGGGAGGGGACGGCACCGCCCGGCTGCCCGACGGGCGCCGGCTGGGGTTCACCGAGTGGGGCGACCCCGGGGGCGACGTGGTGCTGTCGTTCCACGGGGGCGGCACGTGCCGGCTGTTCGTGGTGGGGGGCGACGACCGGGCCGCGGCCCTGGGGGTCCGGGTCATCGGCGTGGACCGGCCGGGATTCGGGCTGTCGGACCACCAGCCGGGCCGCACCACGCCGGACTGGCCGGCCGACGTGGCCGCCCTGCTCGACGCCCGGGAGATCGACCGGTGCGCGGTTGTCGGGGTGTCGGCCGGCGGGCGCTACGCGCTGGCCTGCGGGGCGGCCGCCGTGCTGGCGGGACGGGTGGCGGCCGTCGGCGTGGTGGCGGGCGCACTTCCCCCCGAGTGGTACCCCGGCGACGACCTGGTGGCGCTGGCCGCCGCCGACCGCGGGGCGGCGGCGCAGGCGGCCCGCGACGCGGTCGCCGCCATCGCCGCCGACGTCGACGCGGCGGTGGCCGCCGCGGCCGCGCGGCCGGGGCCCGACGGTGAGGTGCTCAGCCGGCCCGCGGTGCGGGACCTGTTCGCCGCCAGCTGCCGGGAGGCCTTCCGCGGCGGGCTCGACGGGCCGGCCCTCGATCTGCTGCTCACCAACTCGCCGTGGGGCTTCGACCTGGCCGACGTCGCGGTGCCGGTCCGGTGGTGGCACGGCAGCCGCGACTGGCTGACCTCGCCGGACGACGTGCGCCGGGCGCTGCGGTCCGTGCCCGACGCCGAGCTGACCGTCATCCGGGGCGCCGGGCACAGCGTCGGGGTCGACATCGGCGCCGACGTGCTGGGCCGGCTCGCAGCCGACCTGCGCGACGGCACCGGCTGAGGGCACCGGGCCGCCGCCGCCGACGGCGATCCAGTCGCCGCCGCCGCTAGCGCTGGTCGAGTGCGGCCACCAGCGCCGGCAGGTCGGCCACGCCCGGCAGCAGGTGGGTGTGGCGCTCGGCGCCGAGGTCGGCCAGCCCGAGGGCGCCGGTGGCCACGCCCACCACCACCCCGGCGCCGGCGTTGGTGCCCGAGCGGAGGTCGGCCACCGTGTCGCCCGCCACCAGCACCCGGGCGACGTCGTGCACCCCGGTGCGCTCCATGGCCCGGAACACCAGGTACGGGGCCGGGCGCCCGGCGGGCACGTCGTCGGCGCACACCATGGCGTCGACCAGGTCGCCGCCCACCGCCCAGCCCACCGAAGCCAGCAGCGGCTCGGCCACGTCCCGGGCGAATCCGGTGGTCAGCGCCACCCGCACCCCGGCCGCCCGCAGCGCCGCCAGCGCCTCGGGCACCCCGGCCACCGGCGCCGGTGGCCGGGCCCGGTAGCGGTCGTCGAGCAGGCCCCGGAACCGCTGGTAGGCCCGCTCGAGCGCCGGGCCGTCGAGCCGCGGGCCCCCGCCCGCCTCGACCAGGGCGGCGATGGCCTCCCGCTTGTCGATGCCCATCCACTGCCGGACCAGCGCGGCGGACACCCGGGCGCCCTCGGCCTCGGCCGCGTCCCGTAGCGCGGCGTAGACGTCCCCGTGCTCCTCGATCGTGGTCCCGGCCATGTCCAGGGCCGCCAGTTCGATCATGGGGGACCTCCTGCCGGTGGCGCCGGCGTGCGCCAGCCGGCCAGCGCGGCCGGGCCGGGGGTGCGGGCGTTCTCGATCGTGAACGTGACGAGGTCGGGCCGGTAGCGGTCGTCGCCCAGCTCTAGCGCCCGGCCGCCCCGGTCGGTCGCTCGCCGGCGCTCGCGCAGCAGCGGGGCACCGGGCGCCACCTCCAGCAGGGCGGCGTCGCCGGCGTCGGCGGCCACGGCGTCGAACATGTGGCGGGCCTCGGCCAGGTCGACGCCCGCGTCGGTGAGGTGGGCGTAGATCGACCCGGCGTCGAGGTCGGCGGCCAGCAGGAGGCGGCCCACGTCGTCCACGAACGTGGACCGCTCGACCATGGCCGGGCGCCCGTCGAGCAGCCGCAGGCGCAGCACCTCGACCACGGGATCGCCGGGCGCCAGGTCGAGGGCGTCGGCGGCCGCCTCGCCCGCGCCCCGGCGGGCCACCTCGATCGTGCGCTGGCCGGGCGTGCGGCCCAGTCCCCGGGCCCAGGCGGTGAAGGACAGGAAGGTGGCGAACGGCTGGGACGCCACCGCCGAGCGGACGACCGGCGGCCGGCCCCGGCCCCCGCCGACGAGGCCCTCGGCCCGCAGGCCGGCCAGCGCCTGGCGGACCGTGCCCCGCGACGCCCCGAAGTCGGCGGCCAGCCGGGCCTCGGAGGGGACGGGGTCGCCCACCGCCAGCTCGCCGGCGAAGATCCGCCGGCGCAGCTCCTCGCTGATCCGTTGGTGCAGCGCCACCACCACCGACATGACCATACAAGTCCACCGTCGGCGGCCGCAGGCTCGCCCGCCCGAACCCCCGGCCTGGTCCGGGCGACACCGACCTGTCTGGACAACTGCCAGACGATCCGCGACGGTCACCGCATGACCGATCTCGTCGTCGTCGGTGCGGGCATCGTGGGCCTGGCCCACGCCGCCGAGGCCGCGCGCCGGGGGATGACCGTCACCGTCGTCGAGCGGGACGACCGGGCGGTGGGGGCGTCGGTCCGCAACTTCGGGCACGGCTGCGTCACCGCCCAGGCGGACCGGGCGCTCGGCTATGCCACCGCCGCCCGGGCCCGGTGGATCGAGCTGGGCGCCGCGGCGGGGTTCTGGGTGGGGGAGACCGGCACCGTGGTCGCCGCCCGGGCCGACGACGAGATGGCGGTGCTGGCCGAGCTGGCCGCCGAGCGCGGGGACGGGGTCGCCCTGCTGGGGCCGGCCGAGGTCCGGGCCCGGGTGCCGCTGGCGGCCGGCGACCTGGTGGGCGGGGCTCACCTGGCCGCCGACATCCGGGTCGACCCCCGGGCCGCGCTGCCGGCCCTGGCCGCCTGGCTGGCGGGGCAGGCCGGCGTCGCCGTCCGCTGGGCGACGGCGGTGCTGGGCGTCGAGCCCGGCCTGGTGCGCACCAGCCGGGGCGACCTCCCCGCGCCCCGGGCCGTCGTCTGCGTCGGCCACGACGTCGACCGGCTGTTCCCGGCCGTCGCCGCCGGCGCCGGGGTCCGGCGCTGCGGCCTCCACATGCTGCGGGTGGCATCGCCCGGCGGTGCCCGGTTCGACCCCGCGGTCCTCACCGGCACGTCGCTGCTGCGCTACCCGGCCTTCGCCGGCCGCCCGGCGGCCGGCGCCGTGCGGGACCGCCTGGCCCGCGAGGCCCCGGAGCTGCTGGCCGCCGACGTCAACCTCATGCTCACCCAGCGGCCCGACGGCGACCTGGTGGTGGGCGACACCCACCACCGGGACACCACCCTCGACGCGTTCAAGCCCGAGGTCCTCGACGACCTGTTGCTGGCCGAGGCCGCCCGGTTGCTCGGGGTCGATCGGCTGGCCGTGCACGAGCGGTGGCTGGGCGTCTATGCCTCGGCGCCGGCCGAGTTCCTGGTGGCGGCCCCGCACCCCGGGGTGCGCGTGGTGTCGGTAACGTCCGGCATCGGCATGACCACCGCGCTCGGCCTCGCCCCGGAGGTGCTCGATGACCTCGCCTGAACCCCCGGCGCCGGACCTGCCCTACGTCGTGCCCGCCGCCGGTCCTCCCGGCCGGTCGCGGCGCAAGGTCCTGCACATCGGCATCGACGGCGTGAACGCCGTCGACCTGCTGGAGCACGCTGCCACCCCCCACCTCGACGGGCTGGTCGCCGAGGGTGTCATCGGCGTGAGCCAGCCCTACGGCCCCGACGTGGCCGCCATCGAGAGCGGGCCGGGCTGGTGCACGATCGCCACCGGCGTGTGGCCCGACCGCCATGGCGTGGTCGACAACACGTTCGCCGGCGCCCGCCTCGACGCCTACCCCGACTGGCTCACCCGGCTGGAGCGGGCCGACCCCGGCTACTCGACCTACTGCATCACAAACTGGGCGCCGCTCGGCGTGCCCGGCGGCCCCGGGCCCGTGTTCTCGTCGGCCATCGACGTCAACCTGGCCTTCGAGGCGATGGACGTCCCCGGCGGCTACCTGGCGGGCGACTCGACCACCACCGCCACCACCGCCGGCTGGCTGCGCGACCAGGACAGCGACGCCCACTTCGTCTACATCGGCAACGTCGACATCGTGGGCCACGTGTTCGGCTCGGGCCCCGAGGTGCCCATCTACATCAGGGCCATCGAGAAGACCGACCGCCAGGTGGGCGCCCTGCTGGCCGCCGTGCGCGATCGACCGACCTACGCCGACGAGGACTGGCTGGTGCTGGTGTCGACCGACCACGGCCACCGGCCGGGCGGCGGCCACGGGGGCGCCTCCGAGGCCGAGCGGACCGTGTGGCTGATCGCCGCCGGCGGCGACGTGCCCCGGGGCGGTGGGCCCGGCGGGCCGCCGCAGATGGTCGACGCCGCCGCCACGGCCCTCGCCCACCTGGGCGTGGCCATCGACCCGGCGTGGGGGCTCGACGGCGTGCCCGTCGGCGCCGCCCCATCGGCCGAGCGGCGCCGGCCCGAGCCCTACAGCACCAGCCCCGTGGGGTGGGTGGCCGAGCACGTGCGGGCCTACCTCGACTCCGATGGCCAGGACGGCCACCGCTACTCGGGTCAGGACACGCTGCTGCTCACCACCCGGGGCCGGCGCACCGGGGCCCGCCGCCGCACGCCGCTGATCTACGGGCGGTCCGGCGACGCGTACGTGGTCGTGGGGTCGAACGGCGGCCACGCCACCCACCCGGCCTGGTACCTCAACCTGGTGGCCGACCCCGAGGTTGCCGTGCAGGTCGGCGCCCACCGGTTCACGGCCCGGGCCCGGACCGCCGGGCCCGGCGAGCGGCCGGCGCTGTGGGCGCTGATGGCCGGGCAGTTCGGCCAGTACGAGCGCTACGCGGCCACCGCCGGCCGCGAGATCCCGGTGGTGGTCATCGAGCCGGCGTGACGTGCGCCCGGCGGCCGCACGCCCCCGGTCCTACGGTTCGTCGCCGGCCGGGGGCGCCGAGCGCAGGATCACGGCCCCCAGGGCCGCGGCCGTCATCGAGGCGGCCAGCACGCCCAGCTTGGCCTGGTCGAGCCGGGCCGGGTCGTCCTCGAACGCCAGCGCGGCCACGAACAGCGACACCGTGAACCCGATGCCGGCCAGCGCCGCCATGCCCACCACGTGGCGGCCGGTGACGCCCTCTGGCACCTCGCCCGGCCCGGCCCGCGTGCCGACGCCGATGGCGGCGGTCACGCCCACCAGCTTGCCCACCACCAGCCCCACCACCACGCCGATCGTGATCCGCGACGTGGCCGCGTCGGCGAGCCGGTGGCGCGACAGCTCCACCCCGGCGTTGGCCAGGGCGAAGAGGGGGACGATGACGTAGCTGGTCCACGGGTGGAGCACGTCGGCCAGCCGCTCGGCCACCGGCACCGACTCGCGCAGGCGGAACGAGATGTCCCGGACCTCGGCGGCGTCGACGTCGGTGTCGGCCGACAGCTCGGCGGCGATGCGGTCGGCGTCGACGTCGTCCATCAGCGGGCGGGCCGGGGTTAGCAGCCCGAGCGCCACGCCGGCGATGGTGGCGTGGACCCCCGACTCCCAGGTGCACCACCAGATGCCGACTCCCAGGGCCGCGTACACGGGCAGGTACCAGACCCGCAGGCGCCGGAGGACGGCGACCACCGCCAGGCCGGCGGCCCCCAGCGCCAGCCACCCGAGGGCCAGGTGGGCGGCGTAGAACACGGCGATCACGACGATGGCGCCGATGTCGTCGACGATGGCCAGGCCCAGCAGCAGCACCTTGAGCCCCGCCGGCGCCCGGCTGCCCAGGAGGGCCAGGACGCCCAGGCTGAAGGCCACATCGGTGGCGATCGGGATGCCCCAGCCGCCGGCTCCCGGGCCGCCGTGGTTCACGGCCAGGTAGATGGCGGCCGGCACCACCATCCCGCCCAGCGCGCCGAGCGCCGGGACGGCGGCGGCCCGCACCGACGCGAGCTGACCGCTGACCAGCTCCTGCTTGATCTCCAGGCCGAGCACGAAGAAGAACAGGGCCATCAGCCCGTCGTTGACCCAGTGCCGGAGGTCGGCGTCGAGCGTGTGGCGCCCGACGGTCAGCGCCACGTCGGTCGTCCACAGGTCGTGGTACGAGGCCGACCAGGGCGAGTTGACCCAGACCAGCGCGACCACGGCGGCGGCAAGCAGCAGCACCCCGCTGGCCGCCTCGACGTGGAGGAACCGCGTGATGGGCCGGGCCACCGTGCGGGCCAGACGCCGGTCGCTGCCCAACCAGGTGTGGCGGGCGCGGGACGAAGCCACGGCATCTCCGGGGGGTCGACGGACGGAACGCCGACCAGGCTTCCCGGCACCCCTGACGGGAAATGGTGCCCGGCCGCGGGGGCGACCACAACCCCGCGTCAGTTGGCCGGGGACCGACGTCGCCTCCGCCGTCGACGCCACACGGACGACGTGCGCCGCCACCTGGCCGCCGACCGCGTGGCCCCGGCCCGCCGCCGCTTGGGCCTGACCCGGCGCTACGGCGCCAGCCGGGCCGCCAGCCAGGCCAGCGCCAGGGGGTAGCGGTAGTCGATGCCGCCGTGGGCGGCCGGGAACAGCTCGAACCGCATGCGCTCGCCGGGCAGGCCGGCGGCCAGCAGCGCGTCGCGGAAGGCCGTGGCGCCCAGATCGAGGAACCACTCGTCGCGGGTGCCGGCGTCGATCCACACCGCCCGCAGGCCGGCGGCCGCCGCCGGGCGCTCGGCGGCGATGCGGACCGGGTCGAACGCCAGCCACCGGTCCCAGACGTCGTCCACGCGGGCGCCTGTGGCGGTGGCGAACGGGAGGCGGACCGTGCCGTCGTCGTCGGCCGAGTAGGCGGCGGCGTAGGCCCATGTCTCGACGAGCTCGCCGTCGGACTCGCGGGCCATCGGGACCCTGGACCGGAAGTCGGTCCAGAACCGCTCGTAGCTGCCCCGGTACTCGTCGCGCAGGATGCGGGCCACCTTGGGGAAGCTGTCGGGGTAGCAGACCTCGAACAGCGCGTCGCCGGCGTGGGTGGCCAGCCCGCCGAACAGGTCGGGCCGCCACAGGGCGCTGACCATGGCCCCGTACCCGCCGCTCGACTTGCCGGCCACGCCCCGGTGCCCGGGAGCGGCCAGGGTGCGGTAGCGGGTGTCGACCCAGGGCACCACCTCGTCGCACAGGTAGGTGTGGTAGCGGCCGGTGCCCGGCGAGTCGACGAACTGGCTGCCGCCGAGCGCGGTCCAGGCGTCGACGTAGACCACGATCACCGGCGGGCAGGCGCCCGAGGCCACCGCGGCGTCGGCTGTCTCGGGGAACGGCTGGCGGAAGGCCGCCCGGTTGCGCCACATCGCCAGGTGGCCGGTGAAGCCCTGGAGCACGTAAACCGCCGGGTAGCGGCGCTCGGGCTCGTCGTCGTAGCCGGGCGGCACGTACACCCACAGCGGGCGGACCGGCGGGTCGGCCAGCGGGTTGGCCGCCAGCGCGTCGCTGGCGAAGGCGTGCTCGTCGAGCCGTCCCGCCAGGGGGGCCGACCACGGCAGGCCCAGTCCGCCCGGCGGCAGCGCGCTCGTCGACATGCCGGGAGCGTAGGGCCCGCCGGCGTGTCGCCCGGGCGCACGACGGGTAGTCCTGTGACGACGGGTGAGGGAGACGAACCATGCGGGGACGAGACGAGGGTGCCATCGAGCGCCGCTGGCCGGGCCGCCGCGGCGGCGGGCGGCTGCTGCCCGCGCTGGCCGTCGCCGCCGTCGTGGTCGTGGCCCTGGCCGTGGTGGCGAGGACGAGCCTGCTGGACCTGCCGGGCTGGTTCAAGGGCGGCCGCAGCGACCCTGCGCCCCGGGGCGACGTCATCTACGAGGGGCAGAAGGCCAAGACGGCGTCCGAGGACTTCCTCATCGACGTGGGCGACGGCGAGGCATTCGTATCGGTCAAGGCCAAGCAGAACCACGACAAGTCGGGCTGGCTGATCAACGGCGACTTCCAGTCGACCAACGGCACCTCGAGCGTGGCCGACCCGGCCAACCGGGACGCGCCGGCCAAGCTGCGGGTGGCCGTCGACTACTGCGCCGACGGCACCATCACCGCCGAGGAGCGCAACGGCGAGCGGCACGTCACGTTCGCCCTCGGCCACCTCTACGTGTGCGACGCCACGCTCGAGCACACCCCCGACAACGACGCCGCGTTCCAACAGGACGACACCCCCGCCGACTTCCACGGCAAGTTCGTGAGCTTCGTGGCCGGGGCGGCCGAGACCGCGGCGGCGGCCGCCGCCTGCCCCACCGCGGAGCTCGACCGGTTCCGCACGCCCGAGTACCTCGCGTACGTGCGGGGCCAGCTGGCGGACCGGTTCGGCCTGCCCGCCGACGCCATCGAGGTCGAGGCGCCCACGGTCGGGGCCAGCGACGACGACACCAAGGCCGCGCTCGACGAGCGGCTCGGCAGCTTCCTCGACCTGGAGGACCCCGACCACCCCGACACCACCTACGAGGCGCTGTCGGTGCAGTACCTCAGCGGCGACGGGACCGCGGTCGAGGACTCGTGCTACCGCGACCCGGGCGCCAAGGACCTCGACGCCCTGGGGGACGTCGGCCTGCCCGACCCGGGGGACCGGTAGCGACGGGGACAGGGACTAGCCGGTGGCCCGCTCCATCGCCGCCTTCATGCGGCGTGCGGCGGTGCGCCGCTTCCACATCTTCAGCTTCCAGTGGCGACGCCGACGAGCCGACGGGCGGCTCTTGTCGGGGTCATGGTGCCGCTCGGCCCTGAAGGCGACGCCCGGCTCGTCGACGTCGTCGGGTTCCAGCCCACCCTGGATCTGACCGGCGACGCCGGCCAGCGCGGTGGTGACCCGGTGACGCTCGGAACGAGCCTGGACCCGGCGCTCCTCGTGGTGCGGCAGGACCAGTTCACTGGTGCGGTGACGGTTGCTCATCGATGCCCTCTCCCGAAAGAGCCGACAACTCTTGCTCCGTGCGCCCCGACGGTAGCCCGGCTCGTGGCCCCTGTCTCGGGGTACCGGCAACCTTCGCGAACATTGCCGTTCACCTGCGGTTTCGCGTGGCGATGCCCCCGATGACAGCGTTCACCGCGGGCGTGCTTCCCCGGACCCCGCCCGGTCGCTAGGCTCGTTCTTCCTGGAGGGCCGGCCACGTGGGGTGGCGGCATGGCGCAGGCACCAGCCGGGGCGCAGGAGACGATGACCACGTCGGGGACCACTGACGGCCTGTTGGCCACCGAGGGCGCGTGCGGGGCGGGCGACGAGCCCGGCGGCCGCACCCCGTCCGAGGCCGCCGACGGGGGCGAACGCGCCGCCGGCAGCCCGGAGCCGGCCGGGCGCGGGGCCGGGCGGCTGGCGTTGGCGCTCGTGCTGGTCCCCTTCGCCGTGTCGGCGGTGGCGCTGCTGGCCGGCACCGGCCGCAGCTACATCTCGGTCGCCGACCAGGCGCTCATCGAGATGCACACCCGCGACATCGGCGGCCACACACCCCTGGTCGGGCTGTACTCCCGGGGCGAGTGGAGCCACCCCGGGCCCCTCCTCTTCTTCGTCCTGGCACCCTTCTACTGGTTGACCGGGGGCCACGCCATCGGCCTCAGCCTGGGGGCCCTCGCCATCAACGGCGCGTCAGTCGCCGGCATGGCCGCCATCGCCCGGCGCCGGGGCGGCACGGCCCTGCTGCTGCTGACCCTGCTGGGCTCGGCGCTGCTCATGCGCACGCTGGGCGCCGACTTCGTCCACGACCCGTGGAACTGCTTCGTCACCACGCTGCCCTACGGCCTGCTCATCTTCCTCGTGTGGTCGCTGTGGGCGGGCGAGGCGTGGGCGCTGCCGGTCAGCGCGGGGGTGGCCACCTTCCTGGCCCAGACCCACGTCGGCTTCGTGCTGCTGGCCGGCCCGCTCGTGGCGTGGGGCGTGGTCGGCCTCGTGGTGGCGGCCCGGCGCGAGCGCGACGTCCGCAGGCTGGTGCGGCCCGGGCTGATCACGGTGGGCGTGCTGGGCCTGCTGTGGCTGCCCCCGGTCCTCGACATCGTGCGGAGCCGGCCCAGCAACCTGCGCATCATCGCCCAGTGGTTCACCCGCGACGGCGGCGACCCCCACACCCTCGCCGAGGGGTGGCGGGTGATGTCGGCCCAGTACGCGGCCGTGCCCGAGTGGCTCACCACCAAGCACGCCTTCACGCTGTCGGGCGAGTCGCCGTACCTGATATCGGCGCCGCTGCCGTGGCTGCTGGTGGCGGTGGGGGTCGCCGGGGTGGTGCTCTGGCGCATCGGCCGCTGGAGTGAGCGCACCTACGTGGCCACCCTCGCCGTCGCATTCGTGGTCGGCGTCGTCGCCGTGGCCCGCACGGTCGGGGCGGTGTTCGACTACCGGCTGCGGTGGACGTTCGTGGTCGGCATGCTCGGGCTGGTGGCCGTCGCCTGGCTGGGGTGGCAGCTGGCCACCCGACGGTGGCCGGGTGCCGAGCGCCGGCTGCTCGTGCCGCTGGCGGTCGTCGCCCTCGGGGCGGTGACGGTGGTCAACACGATCACGGCGGCCACCGCCGGCAGCCCCCAGACCGGCGATTCCGAGGTCATGCGCACGATCCTGCCCCAGGTCGAGGCGGCGCTGCCCCCCACCGACGGCCAGGTGCTGGTGGACGACGCCTTCCAGTCGGGCGCGTGGTACGGCCGGTCGCTGATCCTCGAGCTCGAGCGCCGGGGCTACGACGTGCGGGTGCCCCAGGCCCGGGGCGCCGTGTACGGCGAGCAGCGGGTGATCGACGAGTCCGAGATGTCCCTGCGCCTGGTCATCGCCATGGACGACGCCGTCGACGTCATCGACGACAACCCGACGGTGCGCGGCATCGCCCGGTGGGAGGCCGTCCCCGCCCAGCGCCGGGCCGACCTGCTGGCCGAGCGCGACCATCTCATCGACGGCATGAACGCCCACGACGTCGGCGCCGTCGAGGGCACCCGCCGGCTCGACCGCATCAACGACGAGCTGGCCGGTCACACCGACGCCGTCGGCTACCAGGTGGCCGTGTACCTCGACCTCGGGGTCGGCGACGGCCGGCCGGCCGGCTGACCGGCGGCCGCCCTGGTCGGCGCCGCGCTTGGGTGGATCGCCGGATCGCGGCTTAGCATTCCCGACGTGCAAGACGTGGCAGTCGCCCGGCGTCCGGCCGCCGACATCGCCGTCCGGCGGATGCTCCGCATCCCTGACGGACCGCCCGCTCCCGAGGGGGCGGCGCAACGGGCCTTCTCGACGTCGATCCTGGTGTCGGCGACCCGGTGCCTCCTCACCTACGTGATCCTGCCGTTCGTGGCCCCGGTCCTGGGGTTGGCGGCCGGCGTGGGGCCGGCGCTCGGCATCCCCATCGGGCTGGCGGCGATCGGCTCCAACGTCCTCACGATCCGGCGCTTCTGGGCGGCCGACCACAAGTGGCGCTGGGCGTACACCGGGCTGGCACTGGTGGTCATCAGCCTGCTGCTGGTGCTCCTGGTCACCGACATCGTCAGCCTCGTCAGCTGACCGGCGGAGGCGCCGGCCCGTGCTCCGCCGTTTCGCCCTTCTGGCCGCGGGGTTCGTCTGCGTCGGCCTGGGGACGGTCGGCATCGTCGTCCCCGGCCTGCCGACCACCGGGTTCTTCGTCCTGGCGGCCGCCTGCTTCGCCCGGTCGAGCCCCCGGTTCGAGCGCTGGGTGCTCGACCTGCCGGCCGTCGGGCCCATGGTGCGCGACTACCGGGCCGGGCTGGGCATGCCCCGGCGGGCCAAGGTCGTGGCCGTCACGATGATGCTGGCCGCCTGCGGCATCAGCGCCTGGGCGCTCGGCTCGCCGCTGGGGGCGGCGCTGGTGTTGGGCGCCGGCGCCGTGGGCACCTGGTACGTGGGCTGGCGGGTCCCGACCCGCGAGGCGGTGGTGGCCCGGCGGGGCGCCCCGGCGCCGGCCGACGGTCAGCCCACGTAGGCGCCCTGTACACCATCGGGTGGCCGACGCGGCAGGCTGGCGGGATGCGGTTCGTGATCTACGGCGCCGGGGCCATCGGGGGCACGATCGGAGGGCGGCTGTTCGAGGCCGGCCACGACGTGACGCTCATCGCCCGGGGCGAGCACCTCCGGGCCCTGCGGGGCGAGGGCCTGACGCTGGCCGCGCCCGCGGGCACCGTCACCCTGCCGATCCCCGCCGTGGGCGACCCCCGCGCCGCCGGCCTGGCCGGGGGCGACGTGGTGGTGCTCGCCATGAAGAGCCAGGACACGGGGCCGGCGGTCGAGGCGCTGGTCCGATCGGCGCCGCCCGACATCGCCGTGGTCTGCGCCCAGAACGGGGTCGAGAACGAGCGGGTCGCGCTGCGGTCGTTCCCCGACGTCTACGCGATGTCGGTCATGCTGCCCGCCACCCACCTGCGGCCGGGCATGGTCGAGGCCAACTCGGCCGGGGCCCACGGCTTGCTCGACCTGGGCCGTTACCCGACGGGGATCGATGCGACCGCCGAGGCGGTCGCCGATGCCCTCACCGGTGGCGGGTTCGTGTCGATGGCCCGGCCCGACATCATGCGCTGGAAGTACCGCAAGCTGATCCTCAACCTGGCCAACGCGGTCGAGGCCGTGTGCGGGCCCGCCGGGCGCCAGAGCCCGCTGGTGGCCCGGGTCATGGAGGAAGGCGAGACGGTGCTGGCGGCGGCCGGCATCGACCCGGTCACGCCCGCCGAGGATGCCGAGCGCCGCGCCGACCACCTGCCGCTCCGGCGGGTCGAGGGTCGGCGCCGCGAGGGCGGATCGTCGTGGCAGAGCCTGACCCGGGGCCTCGGCACCATCGAGACCGACTACCTCAACGGCGAGATCGTCCTGCTCGCCCGCCTCCACGGCGTCCCCGCCCCCGCCAATGCGCTCCTCCAGCGCCTGGCCGACGAGGCCGCCGCCGAGCGCCACCCCCCGGGCTCGATCCCACCCGAGGACGTGCTCGCCCTGCTGGGCTGACCGCTACCCGGGCTCGGCGGCGGTCACCTCGGCCAGCCGGCGGGCGAGGAAGGCCTGCTCGGGGGCGGTGCGGGCCCGGGCCAGGGCGTCGCGGTAGCCGGCGGCGGCCTCGTCCCGGCGGCCGAGGCGGCGCAGCATGTCGGCCCGGGCCGCCGGGAGCTGCGGGTTGCGGGCCAGCCGGGGCTCGTCGCCCACCGCGTCGAGCACGGCCAGCCCGGCCGCCGGCCCGGCGGCGAACGACACCGCCACCGCCCGGTTCAGCTCGACCACGGGCGACGGCGCCACCTGGGCCAGGTCGCCGTAGAGGCCGGCGATCCTCGCCCAGTCGGTGGCCGCCCACGCCGGTGCCCGGGCGTGCTCGGCGGCGATGGCCGCCTGCAGGCGGTAGGACCCCGGCGGGCCGGCCCGCCACGCCCGGGCCAGCTGGTCCACGCCCTCGGCGATGCGCGCCGCGTCCCAGCCGGAGCGGTCCTGGTCCTCCAGCAGCACCAGGTCGCCGGCCGGCGACAGCCGGGTCGCCCGCCGGCTGTCCTGCAACAGGATCAGCGCCAGCAGCCCCCGTGCCTCGGGCTCGTCTGGCATCAGCGTCACCAGCGACCGGGCCAGCCGCAGCGCCTCGTCGCACAGCTCGTGGCGGATCAGCGCGTCGCCGGCGGTCGCCGCGTAGCCCTCGGAGAACACGAGGTAGACGCAGGCCAGCACCGGCGGCACCCGCTCGGGCAGCAGGTGGGCGGGCGGCACCCGGAAGGGGATGGCGGCCGTGCGGATCTTGGCCTTGGCCCGACTCAGCCGCTGGGCCACCGTCGGCTCGGGCTGGAGGAAGGCGCGGGCGATCTCGGACGTCTGCAGGCCGCACACGAGCCGCAGCGTGAGGCCCACCTGGGCGGCGGGGGCCAGCGCCGGGTGGCAGCAGGTGAAGATCAGCCGCAGCTGGTCATCGGCCACGGGGTGCACCTCGGGGAGATCGGGGCCCGCCGCCTCGCCGGCCAGGGCGGCGGCCTGCTCCCGCCCGGGGCGGGACGACTCGCGCCGGGCCCGGTCGAGCGCGCGGTTGCGGGCGGTGGTGGTGATCCAGGCCCCCGGCTTGTCGGGGACGCCCCGGGCCGGCCAGGTGCGCAGGGCCTCGACGAAGGCCTCCTGCACGGCGTCCTCGGCCGCCGACAGGTCGCCGAGCAGCCGGGCGAGCGTCGCCAGCGCCCGGCCCGACTGCTCCCGGAAGGCCCGCTCGACGGCCGCCCGGGCCCGGGGGTCGGGCTCGGGGCCGCCGGTCACATCGGCTCCCGGCGGTAGGGACGGCCCGCGAACCGGGTATCAGTGGAGGACGGGCCGGCGCCGGCGGCCGGGGGGTCCGTCGGCGCCGCCCATCCGGGCATCAGCCGAACACCCTGATCGGCCGGACCTCCACGGCGCCGCCGGGGCCGGTGGGGATGGCGGATGCCAGGCGCACCGCCGCGTCCCGGTCGGCGGCCCGCAGCACGTAGAAGCCACCGGTGATCTCGGCCGCCTCGGTGAACGGCCCGTCGGTGACCAGCACCTCGCCGTCGGCCACCCGCACGGTCGTCGTGGTGTCCACCGGGTGGAGCGCACCGCCGGCCAGGACCGCCGGCCGGTTGTCCTCGACGAAGCGCCAGTGGGCGGCGGCGATCTCGTCCCACTCGGGGGTGCCTTGCACCGCGGCCTGGCCCTCCTTGCCGTAGGTGAGGGCCAGGAACCGGTCCTGGCCGGTGGTGTCCTCGCCGGCGGCGGCCGCGGCCTCGTCGGCGGCGGCGGCGTGGTCCCACCAGCCCGCCAGCGGGCGCACGGCCACCCAGCCGTCGCGGGCGGCGGGGATGCGCCGGGCCAGGTCGATGGCGTCGTCGAGGGTCTCGGCCTCGAGGACGTAGAACCCGCCCACCGCCTCGGTCACCTCGGCGAAGGGCCCGTCGGTGACCAGCGGCCCGCCGTCGCCGGTGCGGATGGTGGCGGCGGTGGCCGTCGGGGCCAGGGCGTCCCCGGCGGCGATGGCCTCGGCCGCCGACTCGCCGAACGCGCCGTACTCGGCGAGCAGCGCGTTCATCCCGTCGCTGCCGGGCTCGGGGAAATCGGACTCGTCCCCGGCCA
>DASXRH010000289.1:0-4851 GCA_036506715.1 Acidimicrobiales bacterium | reverse complement strand
GGCGCCCCCACCCGCCCCCACGCGTCGAGCAGCAGGTCGATGCCCTTGTGACGTGCGAACTTGCCCACGAACACGAACGTCGGCTCGGCGGTCTCCGCCGGCCCGGGCGTCACAGCCGGGGAAGGGACGCCGTTGTACTTGACCCTCACCCGGGCGGGGTCGAAGCCGGCCTCGTCGACCAGCCAGGTCCGCAGCGTCTCGCTGATCGCCACCACCTGCAACCGGGTGCGGGCCAGCCGGCGGAAGATGGACGTTGCGCTCGTGACCAGGGCGCTCGTCGTCGGCGACCCCCGGTAGCAGCCGTGGACGACGCCGGGCACCCGCCAGCCGGGCCGGCACTCGGTGCAGTCGTGGCCGGCGCGGAAGTGGGTGCCCTCCACGCACACGACCCGCAGGTTCCGGGCGGTCCACACCACCGGCACGTCGCGGCGGACGGCCCGCCACGGCACGCTCGCGGTCAGCAGGGGGAACAGGTTGTGCACGTGCACGATGTCGGGCCGCACCCGGTCGAGCACCACGCCGAACCGGGCCGCCGCCCGGGGCGACCAGGCGCCCTCGGCCGCGGCCCGCAGCTTGATCGCCACCCCACCCCCCAGCACATCGTCGTTGGACGTCTCGTGCACGACGACCTCGACCCCGGCGGCCCGCAGCCCGGCGACCTCGAGGTCGACCGAGACGTTCTCGCCCGACGGCGTGGCCGCCGAGTAGCGGTTGTGGACGACGAGCGCGCGCATGGTCATCCGGCCGGCCGTCGCTCGGCCACCGCCTCCTCGTAGATGGCGAGCAGGGCGTCGGTGGTGACCGTCGGGCTGAACCGGGCGGCGTGGCGGGCGACCGCCGCCTCGCCCCGGCGGTCGACGGCCCCGGGCGACGCGGCCGCCTCGGCGATCGCGGCGGCCACGGCGGCGGGGTCGGTGCCGGTGATCCACCCCGTGGTGTCGTCGACCACCTCGGTCAGCGCCCCCCGTCCGGTGGTGATGACCGGCCGGCCGTGGGCCATGGCCTCGGCCGCGACCCGCCCGAAGCCCTCGTCGACCAGCGACGGCACCACCACGGCCCGGGCGGCCGCCAGGTGGGCCTCGACCGCGGCCGGCGGGACCTGCCCGGCCCAGCGGATGCGAGGGTCCGCGTCCGCCGCCGCCCGCACATCGCCGGCCAGGTCGCCGTCGCCCAGGATGTGCAGCTCGGCGTCGACGTCGGCCCGGCGCCACGCGTCGAGCAGCAGGGCCACGCCCTTGTAGGCCGACAGCCGGCCCACGAACAGGAACCCGCGCTGTTCGCCCGCGGGGGGTGGCCGGTCCTCGGGGCCGGCCACCCCGTTGAACTTGACCCGCACCGCGGCCCGGGGGAAACCACCGGTGGTGGTCAGCCAGTCGGCGATGAGCTCACTGATGGCCACCGCCGTCACGCCCCGGCGGGCCGCCCGCCGCCACAGCGACGTGGACACGGTGACCAGGGCGCTGGCCGAGCGGGAGTCGGCGTAGCAGCCGTGGACCACCCCGGGGACCCGCCAGCCGGGCCGGCACTGGTGACACGGCTCGCCGCCCCGGAAGTAGCCGCCGGCCACGCACCGCACCCGCCGGTTGTGGACGGTCCACACAACGGGAAGTGTCCGCCGGCGGGCCGCCGTGGGCACGCTCGATGTCAGCAGCGGGAACAGGTTGTGAACGTGCACGAGGTCGGGGGTGCTCTCGTCGAGGGCCGCCTCGAATCGCCGGCGGGCCCCGGGCGACCACACGGCGCCGAGCCCGTCGCGCACCCGCGCCAGGGGCCCGACGTCGACCATCTCGTCGTTGCTGACCTGGTGGGACACGACGTCGACGCCGGCCTCGCCCAACCAGCGGATCTCGTCGTCGACCGCCAGGTTCTCGCCGGACGGGCTGCGCGACGAATAGCGGTTGTGGACGACGAGAACCCTCATCGTGTGTCCCCCGACACAAGAGTGGACGGCACGGGATTCGCACCTTACTCTTCGGTCACAACGGGGTCGGCATAGCCACTCCCGGAGAGCTGGGGGCTGTCTTGCGGGAGCAGGTCTCTGGCGTTGTGCAGGGGTTTCCCAGGGGTGCGAAACCAGCGTGGGGGAGGACACGTCGATGTGGCTCCGCGAGACGGATGCGGACTCGACCGGTGAGGCATCCCGGGGGACGCGACGTGTCACGGTCGCGACCAACGGGCGGAGCTCCCGCTCGCTGCGCGTGCTCGTCCACGACTTCGCCGGTCACCCGTTCCAGATCGATCTCAGCCGGGCGCTGGCCAGCCGGGGCCACACCGTCCAGCACGTGTACTGCGGCAGCTACACCAGCGGCAAGGGCCGCTTCGACGCCGGCGACCCCAACCTGTCGGTGGTCGCCATCCCGGCGGGCGAGTCGTTCGCCCGCTACGCGCCGGTGCGCCGCATCAGCCAGGAGACCGCCTACGGGCGGCGCTTCACCCGCGTCGCCGCCGGGTTCCGGCCCGACGTCGTCCTCGCCTGCAACGTCCCGCTGGTGGCCACCTCGGTCGCCGCCGCCTGGTGCCGGCGCTCGTCGGTGCCGTGGGTGTTCTGGCTGCAGGACCTGCACAGCGTGGCCATGATGGCGGAGGCCGAGAAGCGGGCCGGGCGGCTGGGCCGCCGGGTCGGCAGCGGCTTCGAGGCGCTCGAGCGGCGCCTGCTGCGCCAGGCGTCCGGGGTGGTGGCCATCACCGAGGACTTCGAGCCCATGCTGGCCGCCTGGGGCGTCGACCGGGTCGGCTGCACGGTCATCGAGAACTGGGCCCCGCTGGCCGACCTGCCGGCGCGGCCCCGCGACAACGCCTGGCGCCACCGCCACGGCCTGCGCGACCGCTTCGTCTACCTCTACACCGGCACGCTGGGTCTCAAGCACCGGCCCGAGCTGCTCTACGAGTTGGCCGATCAGCGGGCGGGCGACGCCGAGGTGGTGGTGGTCAGCGAGGGCATGGGCGAGCAGCGGCTGCGCGACATGCTGCGCCACCGGCCGCTGCCCAACCTCCACCTGCTGCCGTTCCAGCCCATGGGCGACTACCCCGACATCCTCGGCTCGGCCGACGTGCTGGTGGCCCTGCTCGAGCCGACGGCCGGCACGTTCTCGGTGCCGTCCAAGGTGCTCTCCTACTTCTGCGCCGGGCGACCGGTGCTGGCCGCCATCCCGCCCGAGAACCTCGCCGCCCGCACCATCGAGCGGGCGGGCGCCGGTCTCGTGGTCCCGCCGTCCGACGAGGAGGCCTTCCTCGTGGCGGCCAAGCAGCTCCGGACAGACGCCACACTCCGCGCTTCAGCCGGCCGCCGTGCGCGCGCCTACGCTGAGTCGACGTTCGACACGGCGGTCATCGCCGACCGCTTCCAGGACGTCATCGACCGGGCCATCGCACGCCAGGTGGCCCGCAGCGAGGAGAGCTGATCCGAGACATGGACCATGTGCTGGTGACTGGGGCCGGTGGGTTCATCGGCGGCCATCTGGTGCGCCGTCTGCGCGACGAGGGCGTCGGCCGCATCCGGGCCGTCGACTGCAAGCCGAAGGACGAGTGGTACCAGGTGTTCGACGATGTCGAGAACGTCGACGCCAACCTCGAGCTGCTCGACGCCTGCCGCGACGCCGTCGACGGGGTCGACACCGTGTTCAACCTGGCGGCCGACATGGGCGGCATGGGCTTCATCGAGAACAACAAGGCCCTGTGCATGTTGTCGGTGCTCATCTCGACCCACGTGCTGGTGGCCGCCCGCGACGCCGGGGTCGAGCGGCTGTTCTACTCGTCGTCGGCCTGTGTGTACGCGGCCGAGAAGCAGGTGTCCCCCGAGGTCGAGCCGCTGCGCGAGCACGACGCCTACCCGGCCATGCCCGAGGACGGCTACGGCTGGGAGAAGCTGTTCAGCGAGCGGATGTGCCGTCACTTCGCCGAGGACTTCGCCATCGAGACCCGGGTGGCCCGCTACCACAACGTCTACGGGCCCGAGGGCACGTGGGACGGCGGCCGCGAGAAGGCGCCCGCCGCCATCTGCCGCAAGGTGGCCACCGCCGCCCTCACCGGCGACCACACCATCGAGATCTGGGGCGACGGCGAGCAGACCCGCAGCTTCACCTACATCGACGACTGCCTCGAGGGCACGCTGCGCCTGATGGCCAGCGACGTGCGTGAGCCGCTCAACGTGGGCAGCGATCAGCTCGTGACCATCAACGAGCTGGTCGACGTCGCCGAGCGGATCGCCGGCCTGCGGCTGGAGCGCAACTACCGGCTCGACGCCCCCCAGGGCGTGCGGGGGCGCAACAGCGACAACACCCTCATCCTCGAGCGGCTCGGCTGGGCACCCTCGGTGACGCTGGAGGACGGTCTGGCCGCCACCTACGGCTGGGTGCACGATCAGGTGGCCGCCCGCCTGGCCCGAGACTGAGGCGTGGCCGGCCGCACGCACACCCGCCGCGTCCTCGTCGTGGCCGACCAGGCCGCGTCGAGCCTCAGCAACGTGGTGGTGGCCGTGCTGGTGGCCCGGTCGTTCGACACGCCCGAGCCCTTCGCCGCCTTCAGCGTGGCGGTCGTCGTGTTCCAGTTCGTGGTGGGCTGCGCCCGCGGCCTGGTCGCCGAGCCGATGATCCAGCAGCACTCGGCCGGGCCGGCCGAGAACCGGCGTGCGCTGGTGCCCGACTACCTGGGCGCGATCCTGGTCGTCGGCGTGGCGGTCGCGGCGGTGGTGGCGCTGGTCGCGTTCGCCGTCGGCGGCCTGGCGGGGTCCGCGCTGCTGGCCCTGGCCGTGGTGCTGCCACTGGTGCTGGTGCAGGACGCCTGGCGCTACATGTTCATGATCGACCGGCCGGTCCTGGCCCTGCTGATCGACCTGATCTGGCTCGCCGCGAG
>DASXRH010000288.1:0-4735 GCA_036506715.1 Acidimicrobiales bacterium | reverse complement strand
CGGCCGCCGGGGCGGTGCGGCTCGCGCCACCGGCGGCGGCGTGAGCCCGGTGCCCGGCCCGACCGGGCCGGAGGCCGTGCTCGACCACGTCGGCCCCAGCGACGACCTGATCGTGCCCCTGGCCAACGGGGAGCCGGTCTCGGTCCTCGACGCCCTCGAGGCCGGCGCCGAGCGGCTCGACGGGGTGCACGTCCACCAGATGCACGCGCTCCACGACCGGCCGTATCTGCACGGCAAGCTGCGGGAGCACCTCGCGCACGTGTCGTACTTCCTGTCCCCGGTGACCCGGCCGGCGTTCGCGGCCCGCGGCTGCGAGCTGGTGCCCAACAACTTCAGCGAGGTGCCGCGGCTGCTGCGCGAGACCACCCGCTGCTCGATGGTCCTGGCGGCGGCCGCCCCCCTCGACCGGCACGGGTACTTCTCGCTCGGCACGAACTGCGACTACGTGGCCCCCTTCATCGGCAAGGTCCCGTTCTTCCTGGAGGTCAACACGGGCATGCCCCGGACGTTCGGCCGCAACCAGCTCCACGTCAGCCAGGTGGCCGGCTGGACCGAGGTGGACCGGCCGCTCGTCGAGGTCCTGCCGCCCGAGCCGACCGCCGTCGACCGGCGGATCGCCGAGCTCGTGGTCGAGCGCATCCCCGACGGCGCCACCATCCAGGCGGGCATCGGCGCGATCCCCCACGCCCTGCTGTCCGACCTCGTCGACCACCGTGACCTGGGCATCCACACCGAGCTGCTGTCGGACGCTTTGATCGGGCTCGTCCAGGCGGGCGTGGTCACCGGCACCCGCAAGCGCCTCGAACCGGGCAAGGTCGTGGCCACGTTCGCGCTGGGCACGCAGCGGCTCTACGACTTCCTGCACGAGAACCCCGCGGTCGAGATGCTGCCGGTCGACTACGTCAACGACCCGCGGGTCATCGCCCGGGAGGACTGCTTCGTCTCGATCAACGCCACGACCGAGGTCGACCTCATCGGCCAGTGCGCCTCGGAGACGGTCGGGGGCCGCTACTGGTCGTCGAGCGGGGGCCAGGCCGACTTCGCCCGGGGGGCGATGTACTCCCCCCGGGGCCGGGCCTTCGTGGTGCTGCCGTCCACCGCGGTGGGCGGCGCGGTGTCCCGCATCCGCGCCACCCTGAGCCCGGGCTCGGTGGTGACGACGAGCAAGAACACGGTCGACCACATCGTCACCGAGTACGGCGTCGCCGACATGCGGGGCCGATCGCTGTCCCAGCGGGCGAGGGACCTGATCGCCATCGCCCACCCCCGCGTCCGCGACGACCTCACGGCCGAGGCCCACCGCCTGGGCTACCTGTGACCTGCGGCCTCGCCATCCGGTCACTCGTAGCGCAGGGCGGTCGCCGGGTCGATGCGTGACGCCCGCAGGGCCGGGAGCAGGGTGCTGGCCAGCGCGGCGACGTAGACGACGGCGAAGATGACGGCGAGGTTGAGCCACGGGACCGTGAGCGACACGTGCTGCTGGCGGCCGACGTAGGCGACCACGTTGGCGGCGGTGGCGAGGCCGAGGCCGCACCCGACGGCGATGGCCGTGAGCGAGATGAACGAGGCCTCCGCGAGGAACGCCAGCCGCACCGTGCCCGGCTGGAAGCCGATGGCCCGCAGCACGCCGATCTGCTGGCGCCGCTCGACCACCGCCCGGGCGCTCACGACCCCCAGGGCCACGACCCCGACGACCAGGCCGAGGCCGATGAAGCCCTGGATGAGCCGGTTGATCGTCCACGAGGAGGCGACGGCCTCGTCGAGGCGATCCTGCATGCTCTGGGCCTGGAGCCCGTCGTCGAGGAACGCCGACTCCAGGCCGGCGGCCACCGCCTCGGGGTCGGCCCCGTCCGCCAGCCCGAACCAGAAGGTCGTGGGCGCGGCCCGGTCGCCCAGCGGCGCCAGCGCGGCCTGCGCCGTCGTGATGCCGGCCATCTCCAGCGGCACGGAGTCCTCGAGCACCCCGATGACCGTGAGCGTGAGCGTGGTCCCGGTGGCGGGGTCGCGGACGTCGACGGCGATGGGGTCGAACACCCCGTCCTCCAGGTGGAAGCCCCCGAGCTGGAACTCGGGGAGCACGCCGACCATGAACTGGTTGCGCCGCGGCACCACGAAGGGGTCGACGACCGCCAGCCCCGGGTGCTCGGCCAGCGCGGCCCACACGGCGGGCGCCGAGTCGTAGCCCCGGGCCACCGCGCCCAGCCCGAAGGTGGTGTGGCCGAGGAACCCGGCGTCGACCCCCCGCACGGGGTAGTCGGCGAAGTCGCCGGTACCGGCCTGGCGGGCCTCGACGGGGACCAACGACTGGGCGCCCACGGTCTCGATGTCATGCGGGTCGACCCCCGCGGCCGGCCCCGCGCGCCCCACGGCGGCTGCCATGTCCTCGATCCGCCGGATGGGTGCGGTGTCGGCCCGAACGTCGAACCCCCCGCCGTAGCTCTCGACGTCGTCGAGGTTGTTGATGAACGATCCCGAGATCGTGCTCCCGGTGACCAGGGTGAACACGACGATGGTGAACATGGCGAGGGTCATCGACGTCCGCAGGCGGCTCCGCAAGGGGTAGGCCACCGCCATGCGGATGATCGGGGCCAGTGACCGGACGCGACCGGCGATCCGGGTCACGGTGCCGAGGGCCACGTCGGCGTTGTACGTGAGCGTCCATGTCGCGCCGAAGACGATGACCAGGCCGGCGACGATCCAGACGGAGAAGTCCCAGGTCAACGTGCCGACGAGGGCGTCGTACACCCCTGCTGGCAGCAGCCACCAGCCGACCAGGGCCAGGCCGGCCACGGTGTGCGCCACCCGGTCGCCCACACCGAGGGCGCGGGCGATCGGGACGAGCCCGACGATGGCGATCGAGACGCCGAGCAGGAAGGGCGTCGCCGTGCCGGCGGAGGCGCCGGCCAGCGCCACCAGGCCGCCGGCGGCCACCGCCACCGCACCGCGCCACCAGTGGGCGCCGCGGGTGGGGCGGGTCACCGGCGAGGGCAGGTTGCGGATGGCGGTCACCACGTCGAGGACGCTGACCCGCCAGGCCGACAACGCGACCACGACCAGGGTGAGCACGACCCCGAGCCCGTAGGCCAGCACCAGACTGGCCGGGCGGACGGCGTGCTCGACGGCGACGTCCTCGCTCCCGAACGCCGTGGCCACCACCTCGACCATCCCGTAGGCGACGCCCAGACCGGCCAGGGCCCCGACGGCGGCGGCCGCCAGGTCGTACAACGAGCCCTCGAACACGAACGTCTGCACGAGATGGCGGCGCTGGGTCCCGACGGCCCGGGCGATCCCCATCTCGGTGCGCCGCTCGGCGGCCAGCATGACGAAGATCAGGAAGATGAGCAGGATCCCGGCGGCGATGGCGAACGTGCCGAAGGTCGAGAACAGCGACAGGAACGCGTTGCCCTGCTCGTCGGCCAGGTCGAGGCCGTCCCGCTTGGCCGCGACCACCTCCGCGCCCGCGTTCCCGGCCGCCGGGGCGAGCATGGCCATCACCTCGTCCGTGTGACCTGCGCCGCCCACCTCGCCGCCGGCGTTCGACACGAGCACGTGGGAGATGCGCCCCGGCGTCCCCAGCACCTGCTGGACGAGCGGGAGGGGGGCCAGCACCGCCGGCCCGTCGGTCCCGGCGCCGCGGAACGAGACGACGTCGGCCACCCGCAGCTCGACCGGGCCGCCGCCGCCGAACACCACGAGCCGGTCGCCGGTCCGGGCCGCAAGCTCGTCGGCGCCGTCGGCGGTGAGGAACACCTCCGCGGGGGCCAGGTCGGCCAGCGAGCGGGCGCGACCGCCGGCGCCGGCGATCGGGCCGAAGCCGTCGAGGCTCGCCGGATCGGATCCGAACAGGGTGACGCGCGGCTCGGTGCGGCGGGACGTCCGGTCCTGGACGGCGACCGGCTGGATCAGGGCCGGCGCCACCCCGTCGACCAGCGGCGACTCGGCGACCGCGGCGCGGACGTCGCCGGCCACCGCCTCGTCGATGGTGGCGACGGGGGTGGTGGCGCCGACCTCGAGGGTGGGATCGAGCGCCGCCCCGGCTGCCACCACCGTCTCGTCGGTGGCGCCCAGCGCCCGCACGACCGACGAGCGGATGGTCCGACTCATCGTGTCGCCCGTGACCAGCGACGCGGCGATGATCGTGGTGGCCAACATCAGCCCGCCGACGATCAGCCCGCTGCGGCCCCGGCGGCGGCCGACGTTGCGGGCCGCCATCCGCAGGAACACCCGGTTGCGGGCCGCGGCGACCCCGATCACGCCGAACACGCTGGCCATGACGACCGCCAGGACGGTGGCGAACAGCCCCACGGGCACGCCGAAGAGGCGGTCCACCGGTCAGCCCCGGTCCTCGGCCACCACGCGGCCGTCGACCATGTGGACGATCCGGTCGGCGCGCCGGCCGACGGCGACGTCGTGGGTGACGATCACGAAGGTGAGGCCCCGCTCCCGGTTGAGCCGGCGCATGAGGCGGACGATGTCCTGGGCCATCTCCGAGTCGAGGTCACCGGTGGGCTCGTCGGCCCACACGATGGCCGGGTCGTTCACCAGCGAGCGGGCGATGGTGACCCGCTGGCGCTCACCCCCTGAGAGCTGCTCGGGCAGGTGGGAGGCGCGCCCGTCCAGGCCGACCATGGCCAGGGCGTCGAGGGCGCGGCGACGGGCCTCGGCGGCCTCGACGCGGGCCACCAGCAGCGGCAGCTCCACGTTCTCGACCGCCGAGAGGACCGGCAGCAGGTTG
>DASXRH010000287.1:0-3769 GCA_036506715.1 Acidimicrobiales bacterium | reverse complement strand
CGCGGCGGCCTGGGCCTCGGCCCGCACGGCCGCGACGTCGAAGGTCAGCGGCCGCCCGCCGGCCACCAGCCGCTCGCCGTCGACCCACACGTCGCGCACGTCGTGGCCCGACGACGAGAACACCAGGTGGGCGGCGACGTTCTGGTGCTCGCCGCGCAGCACCGGGGTGGTGTGGAGGCCGCCCAGGTCGACCGTCACCACGTCGGCCCGCTTGCCCGGCGCCAGCGACCCGGTGACGTCGGCCAGACCCAGCGCCCGGGCGCCGTCGACCGTCGCCATGGCGAGCACGTCCCACGGGTCGCCGGCCGTCGGGTCGAGCAGCGTGACCTTCTGGAGCAGGGAGGCGAACTTCATCTCCTCCAGCAGGTCGAGGGTGTTGTTCTCCTTCTCGCCGTCGCTGCCCAGCCCGACCACGACGCCCGCGGCCCGCAGGTCGGCCACCCGGGCCGGCCCCGAGGCCAGTTTCATGTTCGAGCACGGGCAGTGGGCCACGGCCGTGCCCGTCGCGGCCAGCAGAGCGATCTCGGCGTCGTCGAGCCACACACAGTGGGCGATGACCGTGGCCGGCCCGAGCACGCCCCGGTCGGCGAGCACCTCGACGGGCCGCCGGCCCCAGCGCCGCTGCGCCTCCTCGACCTCCCACGGCGTCTCCGACGAGTGGGTGTGCAGGCCGGTGCCGAACTCGGCGGCCAGCGCCACCGCGTCGGCGACGCATGCCTCGGTGCAGTAGAAGAGGTGCTCGAGGCCGACCCAGGCCCGCACCCGCCCGCCGGCGGCGCCGGTGCCCACCGCCTCCAGCAGCGCCCGGTTGGAGGCGATGGACTCGAAGTAGTCGTAGCCCTCCTCGTCGGCCACGTAGGGCACCAGCGTGGCCCGCACTCCCAGCCGCCCGGCCTCGGCGGCGGCGCCCTCCAGGTGGCGCCACATGTCCATGACCGACGTGGTGCCGGCCAGCAGGCTCTCGGCGTAGCACTGGCGGGCCGCCACCCGGGCGATCTCGGGGGTGATCGCCCGGTGGGCGGGGTCGACGTAGGTGCGCAGCCAGTCCCACAGCGACAGCGACTCGGCCGTGCCCCGCAGCACCCCCGAGTGCATGTGGCAGTTGTGGAGCCCGGGCAGCACGGCGTGACCGGTGGCGTCGACCACCTCGGCCCCGGCGGCCCGGGGGTCGGCGTCGAGGGCCGCAACCGGACCCACCGCCACGATCGCGGCGCCGTCGACCAGCACCGACCCCGGGTCGACGACCGCGCGGTCGCCGGTCATCGGCAGAACGACGCCGTTGCGGATCAGGGTGGCCACGGCGCCAGCCAAGACGCCTCCGGGCCGGCCGTCAACGCCGGCGGCATGGTCGTCGCGGCCGGAAGCCGGCCTCGACACCGTCGGTAGATTGCGCCCGTGCCTCCGCGCCACCCCCTGCTCGTCGCCCTCGAGCCCGTGGCCGACGCCCTCGGCGCGCACCTCGTGCCGTCACCCGAGGTGGCGGCGGGCGACATCCCGCTGCGCTGGGAGGGCGAGGTCGTCGGCGGCCTGCGGCTGCCGGGGGTGCGGGGCGCGCTCGACCGCATGATCGCCAACGTCGAGAGCGAGTTGGGGTCGCCGCTGGCCCTGATGTCCCGCGAGGACAAGCAGCGGGCCGTGCGCCTGCTCGACGACCGGGGAGCGTTCCAGCTGCGCAAGGCGGTCGAGGAGGTGGCCGACGCCCTCGGGGTCAGCCGGTTCACGGTGTACAACTACCTCAACGCCGGCGGGAGGTGACCGGGGTGCTGGCCGTGGAGTTCACGATCGAACCGTTCGTGGAGGGCGAGCCGGGCCCGCACGTGCGGGCGGCGGTGGACGCGGCCGAACGGTCGGGGCTGGCCGTCGACTTCGGGCCCTTCGGCACCACGGTGGAGGGCGACGACGACGCCGTGCTGGCCGCGATGGACGACATCGTGCGGGCGGCCGTCGCGGCCGGCGCCAGCCGGGTGTCGCTCCAGGTGGTGCGGTCCGCCGCCCGCTGACCGGGCACGATGGCAGGCCATGAGCCCCGATACCGCCGCCGACCCGTCGCCCCGCTCGGCCCTGCCCGCCACCGTCGACCTGGTGGTGGTGGGCGCCGACCTGGTGGTCACCATGGACGACGACCGCCGCGAGCTGCCGGGCGGGTGGGTGGCGTGCGACGGTGGGTTCGTCACCGCCGTGGGCGACGCGGCCCAGGCGCCGCCCCCGTCCCGGCGGGTGCTCGACGCCGCCGGCTGCCTGGTGACGCCGGGGCTGGTCAACACCCACCACCACATCTACCAGAACCTCACCCGGGCCTACCGGCCCGCGACGGCGGCGTCGCTGTTCGATTGGCTGACCACGCTGTACCCACGGTGGGCGCTGCTCGACGAGGAGGGTTCGTACCTGTCGGCCTGGGTCGGGCTGGCCGAGCTGGCCGTCGGCGGGTGCACGACATCGACCGACCACCTCTATGTCCACCCGGCGGCCGGCGGCGACCTGCTGGGCGCCGAGATCGCCGCCGCCCGGGACCTCGGCGTGCGCTTCCACCCGACCCGGGGCTCGATGTCGCTGTCGCAGAAGGACGGGGGCCTGCCGCCCGACTCGGTGGTGCAGGACGACGACACGATCCTGGCCGCCAGCGAGGAGGCGGTGGTCCGGTGGCATGACCCCGAGCCGGGGGCGATGGTGCGGGTGGCGCTGGCCCCGTGCTCGCCGTTCTCGGTGACACCCGACCTGATGCGGCGCACGGCCGAGCTGGCCGAGCGGCTCGACGTCCGGCTCCACACCCATCTGGCCGAGGACCCCGACGAGGACGCCTTCTGCCTCGAGGCCTACGGGTGCCGGCCCATCGAGCACTTCGAGGCTGTGGGCTGGGGCTCGGACCGCAGCTGGGTGGCCCACTGCATCTACCCCAACGACGCCGAGATCGACCGGCTGGGGGCGTGGGGCACCGGCGTGGCCCACTGCCCCAGCTCGAACATGATGATCGGCGGCGGCGGCATCGCGCCGGTGCGCGACTACCGGGCCGCAGGCGTGCCCGTCGGCCTCGGCTGCGACGGCTCGGCGTCGACCGACTGCGCGTCGCTGTGGCTGGAGGCCCGGGGCGCCCTCCTCCTCGGCCGCCAGCGCGGCGGCCCCACGGCCTTCACCGCCCGCGACGCCCTCGAGCTGGCCACCCGCGGGTCGGCGGCCTGCCTCGGTCGGCTGGGCGAGCTCGGCGTCCTCACCCCGGGCGCCGCCGCCGACCTGGTGGCGTGGAAGCTCGACGGCCTCACCTTCGCCGGGGCCCTCACCGACCCGGTGGAGGCCCTGCTCCGCTGCGGGCCCACGGCGGCCCACCACACGGTCATCGCCGGGCACCCCGTGGTCGAGGACGGCGAGCTCCGGGTCACCGGCACCGCCGACATCCTCGCCCGCCACCGCCGGGCGGCGGCGAGGATGCAGGGCCTGGACGTCTAGCGAGCCACCGTCGTCTCCGCCCCCGGCCCGGGAGTGGGCGTCACCTCGGCCGGCTGCTCCGGCGGCGGCCGGCGGCGCCAGCCGGTCCGGGCCGACCAGGGCAGCTGCGGCACCCGGGGGGCGACGAGGCACAGGCCGACCGTCACCGCTAGCGCCACGGGGACGGCCACTGCGCCCTGGACGGTGCCGAGCAGCCCCTGCTGCCGCAGTAGCGCGTAGACCAGGTAGTGGGCGACGAAGATCCCGAGCGTGTGCGCCGCCGCCCGGCGCACCAGCCGGTCGACGGCGACGAACGGCCCCGACCACCGCAGCTGGGCCAGTGCGTAGA
>DASXRH010000286.1:0-2642 GCA_036506715.1 Acidimicrobiales bacterium | reverse complement strand
AGGTCGACGAGGGCGTCCGGCGGGCCGCCGTCGGCCAGGCGGCGGGCCCCGCCCACCAGGTCGGCGGGGATGGGGTCGCCGGCGAAGTCCCAGATCACCGTGCGCAGCTTGGCCTCGTCGTGGAACGTCAGCCCGTTGTCGACGGCCCACACCCGCCCGTCGTCGCCGGCCAGGCAGTGGCCGCCCTTGCGGTCGGCGCTGTTGGCCAGCAGGTCGAAGGCGCAGATCGTGCGGAGGGCGTGGTCGTGGCCGCCCCCCTCCAGCAGCGTGAAGTAGTGGGCCTCGACGTCGAACGGCACGAACCGCTGCAGCGACCCCATCCCGAACGGCAGGTCGTCGCCATCCCGCAGCACGGTCTCGGGCACGATGCCCCACCCCAGCCACTCGGACAGCTCGTACGCCGCCACTTCCCGCCGGTCGAGGCCGGCGGGGAAGTCCCACAGCGGGCGCTCGCCCCGCCGCGGCTTGTACACGGCCCGCAGGCAGCCGCCGTCGTGGCGCACCGACACCAGGAACGTGGCGTTGGAGCTCCACGGCATGCGGCCCTGGACCTCGACCTCCCCGTCTCGCAGGATGTCGAGGGCTGCGCCGCTGGTCAGTTCATCCTCGGGCATGCGTGCCCGTCAGGGTCGATGGGCAGCCCGCAGAACCCGCAGTCGGGCCGGCCCTTGGACACCAGGTCGAGGGCGAACCGCCCGAACGCGGCCGCCTGGGGCAGCGTGAAGCAGAACCGGGCGGTCGCCGGCTTGTCGTCCTCGTCGTCGGTCAGCTCCTCGAGGACGACCACGATGCGGCCCTCGGGCTCGTCGTACTTCACGCCGATCGACCCGACGTTCCAGGCGTAGGGGAGGGGCGTCACCGCGCCGAGGCCCTCGGTGGGCTCGACGTCGGGCGACAGGTCGTCCAGCAGGGCCAGCAGGTACTCGCCCAGCGCCGCGACCTGCTGCTTCTCGCACCGCAGGTAGACGAGACCCCCGGCGTCGCCGCCGGCCAGGAAGAACACGCGGCTGCCCGGCGGGCCCTCTGCTCCGGGCCAGAACACCTCGGCGCGGGGGAAGTCGTAGGACTCGCCCATCGTCACGACGGCACCGGGGCGGCCGCGGGGCCGGTGGCGTTGACCGTGAGCACCAGGGGGCCTCCGTCGCCGAAGGCGATCGCGGTGAGCGAGCACGGCGACACCACGATCCGCTGGAACAGGTCGAGGTGGGTGCCCATGGCGTGGGCCACCAGGGCCCGGATGGGATCGGCGTGCGACACGGCCACGATCGTCTGCCCCGGGTGGGCGGCCCGCAGCCGGTGGACGGTGGCGACGACGCGGGACTGCATGTCCAGGAACGACTCGCCCCCCGGGAACGTGAACCCGCTCGGGTAGCGCTGGATCGTCGCCCACTCGGGCCGCTTGTAGGCCGCCTTCAGCTCCATCCCGGTCCACTCGCCCACGTCCAGCTCGACCAGGCCCTCGTCGGCCAGGACGTCGAGCCCCAGGGCGGCGCCGATGGGTGCGGCGGTCTCGCGGGTGCGCTCGAGCGGCGAGGCGTAGAGGGCGGCGATGGGCGTGCCCTTGGGGCGGGACCGCTTGGTGGTGCCGTTGGCGGAGGCGCCGTTGCCGCCGGCGGGGGCCGGGGCCGGCGGGTGGGCCATGGCCCGGATGCGGGCGGCCACGTCGTCGGCCTGGCGGCGGCCCTCGTCGGACAGGTGGAGGCCCGGCGCCCGGCCGGGCAGCTCACGCCCGGTGGTGGTCGTGGCGCCGTGGCGCACGAACAGGATGGTGGTGGCGGTGGGCGCCCGGCGGCGGCTGGCGGAACGACGGTCGGGCCGCGGAGCGCTGCGGTCAGCTCGGGGCATCGCCGGACCAACCTATCGTCGGTGGGCGTGGATGACCCGGCTCCCCCGACCGCCCTGTCCCGCCTGGCAGCCGAGGTCACGGCGTGTCGCGCCTGCCCCCGCCTCGTCGCCTGGCGCGAACGGGTCGGGGCCGAGAAGCGGTCCGCGTTCCGGGACGACGACTACTGGGCCCGGCCGGTGCCCGGCTTCGGCGACCCGGCCGCCCGGGTGGTGATCGTCGGCCTGGCCCCGGCGGCCCACGGCGCCAACCGGACGGGGCGCATGTTCACGGGCGACCGGTCCGGCGACTTCCTCTACGCCGCCCTGTGGCGCACCGGGTTCGCCAACCAGCCGACGTCGGTCGACCGCCACGACGGCCTGGCCCTGACCGGCGCCTGGATCACCGCCCCCGTCCGCTGCGCCCCGCCGGCCAACAAGCCCACCCCCGCCGAGCGCGACCGCTGCCGGCCGTTCCTGGAACGCGAGCTGGCGCTGCTCCCGGGCGTGCGGGTCTTCGTGCCGCTCGGCCAGTTCGGCTACCAGGTGCTGTGCGGGATCCTGGGCGTGCGGCCCCGCCCGCCCTTCGGCCACGGGGCGGAGGTGGCGCTGCCCGACGGCCGCCACCTCGTGTGCAGCTACCACGTCAGCCAGCAGAACACGTTCACCGGCAAGCTCACCGAGCCGATGCTGGACGCCGTCCTGCGCCGGGCCCGGGCGCTGGCGGGCCTGCCCGGCGCCGCGGCGCCCGGCGGCACCGACGCCGGGCCCGGGCGAGCGCGAGGGGCCGTCACGGGCGGCTAGTTTCGGCGGTCGTCCTC
>DASXRH010000285.1:0-6024 GCA_036506715.1 Acidimicrobiales bacterium | reverse complement strand
GTGCCGAGTACCGCACTGTGCTGATGATTCGCTCGCTCCGCTCGCTCATGCCCGGGCCCCCGCGAAGCGGCGGGGGTCGCACGCCGCCACCTGCGGCGGCACGACCTCGCCGGCCACCACGGCGGCCACCGCGTCGGCGGTGATCGGGGTGAGCAGGATGCCGTTGCGGTGGTGCCCGGTGGCCACCACCAGACCCTCGACCGCGGCCGGCCCGATCAGGGGCAGGTCGTCGGGCGAGCCCGGCCGGAGCCCGGCCCGCACCGCCACCAGCTCGGCGTCGTCGAGCCCGGGGACCAGCGCCAGCGCGTCCCGCAGCAGCTCGTGGGCGCCGCCGGCGGTGGGCCGCTCGTCCCAGCCCCGCTCCTGGACGGTGGCGCCCACGACCACCCGGCCGTCGTCCCGGGGCACGAGGTAGATGCTGGACCCCCGGACAACGCCCCGCACCGTGCGGGCCAGGGCGGGGTCGCCGGGCGGCTGCCGGAGGGTGAGGATCTCGCCCTTGACCGGTCGCACCGGGGGCCGGGCGTCGGCGGGCAGGCCGGGGATGGTGGCGCTGCGGCACCCGGCGGCCAGCACGACGGCGCCGGCCTCGACCGCGCCGCCGCCGGCCAGCGCCACGCCGGTGACCCGGTCGCCGGCCGGGGTGGTGACGATCCGGTCGACCGCATCGGCCACGAGTGCCACCCCGGCACCGGTGGCGGCCGCCACCAGGGCCTCGACCAGGGCGGGCGGGTCGACGGAGCGCTCGTCGGCGGCCAGCAGCCCGGCCCGCACCCCGGGGGCCAGGCCGGGCTCGAGGGCCCGGGCCTCCCGGCCCCGCAGCGACTCGACGGCCAGGCCCATGGCCCGGTGGCGGGCGGCCAGGTCGTCGAGCGCGGCCCGGTCGTCGGCGTCGAGGGCCACGACGAGGGTCCCGTCGGCCCGGTACCCGACCGACCGGCCGGACGCCAGCGCCACCTCGGCGGCGAAGCCCGGCCACCGGGCCCACGAGGCGTGGTTGAGGGCCAGCAGCGGCTCCTCGCCCAGCCGGGCCTCGGTCACCGGGGCCAGCATGCCCGCCGCGACCCCGGACGCCCCGCTGCCGGGCACCGGGTCCACCACGGCCACCGTGGCGCCACGCTGGGCCAGCCGCCAGGCCGAGGCCAGCCCGATGGCCCCCGCCCCCACCACCGCGACGTCGACCCGGCCGGGCCCGCTCACGCCGGGCCCCCGCCGTCGAGCTCGGCGCGCAGGGCGTCGACGGCCTTGGTCACCGCCAGCATGAGGTCGTGGGTGGCGGTGTGGGGGTCGGGCGAGTCGACCACGGCCCCGATCACGGCCACCCCCCAGGCCCCCGTGGCCATGACGGCCTCGACGGTGTCCGCGGTGATACCGGCGATGGCGATGACCGGGACGTCGACGGCGTCGACCACCGCCCGCACACCGGCCACGCCGATGGGGTCGGGGAGCCCGGTCTTCGAGGTGGTCGCGAACGTCGGGCCCACGCCGAGATAGCTGGCCCCCTCGCCCACCAACCGCCGTGCGGTGTCGGGGTCGCGGGCGGTGCCGCCGACCAGTGCGCCGGGGCCCACGATGCGCCGGACCACCGGCACCGGCAGGTCGTCGGCGCCCACGTGCACGCCGTCGGCATCGACCGCCACCGCCAGGTCGGCCCGGTCGTTGATGAGGCAGGTGGCGGCGGCGGCCTGGCAGCGCTCGGCGATGGCGTGGGCGAGGCGGTAGCGGTCGCCGTCGGTGCCCGACTTGAGCCGGACCTGAAGGGTGGGGGCGCCCGCCTCGAGGGCGGCCTCGGCCACGATCAGCGAGTCGACCAGGACGTGGAGCCGCCCGAGCCGGGGATCGACGGCCGCCGCCGGGCTCACGACGCCCCGGCCCGCAGCGCCGGGTCCTCCACGTACACCTCGCCGCCGGCGGCCACGAACTCGGCCGCCTTCTCCTCCAGGCCCAGCGCCACGGCCTCGCCGGCGCCCACCCCGTGCTCCGCCGCGTACGCCCGGACCTGCTCGGTGATGGCCATCGAGCAGAACTTGGGCCCGCACATCGAGCAGAAGTGGGCGGTCTTGGCCGGCTCGGCCGGCAGGGTCTCGTCGTGGAAGGCCCGGGCCGTGTCGGGGTCGAGGGCCAGGTCGAACTGGTCCTGCCACCGGAACTCGAAGCGGGCTTTGGACAGCGCGTCGTCCCACACCTGGGCCTGCGGGTGGCCCTTGGCCAGGTCGGCGGCGTGGGCGGCGATCTTGTAGGCGATGACCCCCGCCTTCACGTCGTCGCGGTCGGGCAGGCCCAGGTGCTCCTTGGGCGTCACGTAGCAGAGCATGGCGGTGCCGAACCACCCGATCATGGCCGCCCCGATGGCCGAGGTGATGTGGTCGTAGCCGGGGGCCACATCCGTGGTGAGGGGGCCGAGCGTGTAGAAGGGCGCCTCGCCGCACAGCTCCATCTGCAGCTCGACGTTCTCCTTGATCTTGTGCATCGGCACGTGGCCGGGGCCCTCGATCATCACCTGGACGTCCTGGTCCCAGGCCACCCGGGTCAGCTCGCCCAGCGTGGCCAGCTCGGCCAGCTGGGCCTGGTCGTTGGCGTCGGCGATCGACCCCGGCCGCAGCCCGTCGCCCAGGCTGAAGGCCACGTCGTAGGCGGCGAAGATCTCGCACAGCTCGGCGAAGTGGCTGTAGAGGAAGTTTTCGCGGTGGTGGGCCAGGCACCAGGCCGCCAGGATCGACCCGCCCCGGCTGACGATGCCGGTGATGCGTTGGGCGGTGAGGGGCACGTAGCGCAGCAGCACCCCGGCGTGGATGGTCATGTAGTCGACGCCCTGCTCGGCCTGCTCGACGATCGTGTCGCGGAACAGCTCCCAGGTGAGCTCCTCGGGGCGGCCGTCGACCTTCTCCAGCGCCTGGTAGATGGGCACGGTGCCGATGGGGACGGCGCTGTTGCGGATGATCCACTCGCGGGTGGTGTGGATGTCGCGGCCGGTCGACAGGTCCATCACCGTGTCGGCGCCCCACTGCGTGGCCCACGTGAGCTTGTCGACCTCGTCGGCCGCCGAGGAGGTGACCGCCGATGTGCCGATGTTGGCGTTGATCTTGGTGAGGAAGCGGGTGCCGATGACCATCGGCTCGGTCTCGGGGTGGTTCACGTTGGCGGGGATGATGGCCCGGCCCCGGGCCACCTCGTCCCGCACCACCTCGGGGTCCATCCCCTCCCGGACGGCGACGAAGGCCATCTCGGGGGTGACCTCGCCCCGGCGGGCGTAGTGGAGCTGGGTCACCCGCCGGCCGGTCGCGGCCCGCAGCCGGGGGCGGTCGCCGCCGGGTCCGGGGAACGGCTCGGCGCCCGAGGCCCCGGCCCGCCACGACGCCCGGCCGTCGTCACGCAGCGTGGCCACCCGGCCCTCGTAGTGCTCGACGTCGTTCCGCTCGTGGATCCAGGCCGCCCGCAGCGGGTCGAGGCCCGCCCGGGGGTCGCTGCCCGGGCCGCTGGTGTCGTAGAGGCGGACAGGATCGTTGGGCGGATCGAGCGTCACCTCGGTGAACGGGACGCGCACGTCCGGACGGGACCCCGCAACGTAGGTCTTGCGGCGGATGCCCATGCAGCATCACTCCCTTCGCCGGCATTACCCGGATCAGGTTCGGCGGTCGGCGCCCCGATGCGCCCTCTCAGCCCGGTGGCCCGAGCTCCCGCGTGGTCGGTTGTGGCTTACGGTAGCGAGCCGGAAACCCATGTGCCCCGCGCGATCGGCGGGCGGTAGAACGGGGCCGGTGAGCACGGGCCTCTTCGCCCGGCAGATGGTGGCGGAGCCCGATCCCGACTATCCCGGGCGCTACCACGTCGACGTCGATCCCCGGTGGAACTGTCCCACCGTGCCCCACGGCGGCACGATGGCGGCCATCGCGGGCGCCGCCATGGCCCGCGAGCTGGGCGACGGCGCCGGCGACCAGCTGCTGCGCACGCTGACCACCGTGTTCGCCGCCCCGGTGCCGGCCGGGTCGGTGGTCGTCGACACCACGGTCCTGCGCCAAGGGCGCACGATGTCCCAGGTCATGGCCACCGTCCGGGCCCCGGGCGCCGCGTCCGGCCACACCACGGTGGCGGTGTTCGGCACCGAGCGGCCCGGGTTCGAGTTCACCGACCTGGCCATGCCCGCCGTCGCGCCCGCGGCCGACTGCCCGTCCTACCGCGACCCGCCGCCGCCCGGGGTCCCGTTCGAGGACCGGCCTCCGGTCGCCTTCTGGCAGAACGTCGAGGGCCGGCCGGCCCTGGGCCACGCCCCGTGGGACGAGACGATCACCACCTCGTCCGAATGCGCCTCGTGGTACCGCCACGACGAGCCGCCGGTCCGCGACGACGGCACCCTCGACCCGCTGGCCGTCGTGGCGCTGGCCGACGCCATGCCCGGCTCGGTGGGCGAGCGCATGGGCCCGGGCGAGCTCCAGTGGTGGGGCCCCAGCGCCGACCTCACGGTCCACCTGTTCGAGCCGCCCCGGTCCGAGTGGATCCTCGCTCACATGCGCGCCCGCCGGGCCCACGCGGGCTACGCCTCGGTCGAGTGCGCGCTGTGGGACGCCACGGGCACGCTGGTCGGCCACGCCGCCCAGGTGATGTTCCTCACCTTCCCCGACGGGCCGCCCGTCGGCGATCAGCGCATCCCGGCCGACCAGCGGTAACGGCCACCGACCGTGGCAGACTGGCGGCCGTGGCGGAGCTGACGCTGGGGAGCCTCAACCTCCACATGGGCCGGGGCACGCGCGGCCACGACGCGCCCTTCTACGACGTGGTGACCGCGTGCAAGGAGGTCGACACCGACGTCCTCGTGCTGCAGGAGGGCTGGGTGCCCGACGGCGACGAGGGCGACGTCGTGGCCGTGGCCGGCGCCCTCGGCTACGCCATCGCCGGGACGTTCGCCGTGGCCCGGGCCGAGTGCCACGACCAGGTGCGGCTCATCGCCCGCGAGGGCGAGGCCGGCACCGGCGACTGGGTCGTGGCGGTGCTGTCCCGGCTGCCGCTCGTGGCCGCCGACGTGGTGCCCATCGGCCCGCAGCTGCCCCGCGACCCGGGGCGCCGGGGGGTCGTCCGTGCGGTGGTCGACGCCGGCGGGGTGCCGTTCACCGTGGTGGGCACGCACATGCCGCTGCTCAAGGACCCGGTCTGGCGGCTGGTGCCGGCGCTGCGGGCCGTGCTGCCCGCCGCCGACGAGCCGGGGGCGTTCGCGGGCGACATGAACATGTGGGGGTGGTGCGCCGACCGGCTGGCCGGCCCCGGGTGGCGGCGGGCCGTGCGGGGCCGGACCTATCCGGCCCACCGGCCCCACAGCCAGACCGACCACATCCTCGTCACCCCGGCGGTGACGGTGGTGGTGGCCGAGGTGATGGGCCAGGTGCTGTCCGACCACCGGCCGGTCCGGGCCCGCCTGCGGTTCTAGCCCGCCGCCCCGGTCGCCCGGCCGACCAGTGCCACCACCTCGTCGGCGCAGCCCCACGAGAGCGTGACCCCGGCGCCGCCGTGCCCGTAGTCGTGGACGACGGTCTGGGTGCCCCGCCGCTCGACATCGAGGCGCACGGCCGGGCGGGCCGGCCGCAGCCCGACCCGGTGCTCGCGGATCCCGGCCCCGGCCAGGGCCGGCACCAGGGCGGTGGCCCGGTCCAGGATGGCGGCGGCCGTGGCCGGATCGGGCTCGGTGCCCCACGCCCCGTCCTCGGCGGTGCCACCGACCACGATCGTGTCGAGCCGGGGGACCACGTAGGTCAGCGTGTGGTCGTCGAGGTCGTCGGACAGCCACTCGTCCAGCCCGACCTGGTCGACCACCACCACCTGGCCCCGGACCGGGGTCACCCTCGGGTCGGGGACGAGGTCCCGGGCCCCGAGCCCCGCGCAGTCGACCACCAGCGGGCCCAGCTCGCCGAGGTCGGCCACCGCGACGGGCGTGCCGGCCAGGTCGGCGCCGGTGGCCGCCGCCCGGGCCGCCAGCCACGGCAGGTAGACGGCCATGTCGATCACCGGCGCCACGAACCGCCACCCGGCCTCGTA